>DATKWS010000027.1:0-13516 GCA_035529435.1 Patescibacteria group bacterium | reverse complement strand
GGCACGTCCCTGTCGGCGGCGACCCTGTCCGAGAAGGAAAACAACTTTCTCGCTTCCATCGTCCCGCGCGGTGAGCGGTACGGCTTTGCATTCCTCGATCTTTCCACGGGAGAATTCATCGCGGGGGAGGAAACGGCCCGGGCGGCGGAGCATCTCCTCTCCGGATACACGATCCGCGAGGCGATCATTCCCGAAGATGCACGCGAGGTGACATCGATGATCACCACCCGCAATCCTTCGTGTTCGATCCGGGAGATCGCCCCTCATCGATTCGGGCTCTCGACGGCGCACGAGTCACTGTGCGGCCATTTCGGCATCGAGAGCCTCCACTGTTTCGGCATCGAGGAAAAGCCGGCGGCCGTCTCCGCCGCCGGCGCCCTTCTCGAATACGTCAAGGGGCTGCGGCAGAGTGATCTGAAGCACATTACCGGTGTTCGGCTGTTCATTTCGGCCGGTACCCTCTTCATGGACGGGGAAACCCTGCGGAATCTCGAGATCTTCGAACCGATCATGGGAAACGCCCCCGAAACGACACTGATCCATCATATCGATCGGACGGTGACTGCGGCGGGGGCGCGTGAGCTGCGGTCGTGGCTGCGGCTGCCGTCACGCGACATGCATACCATCGCAGAGCGCCTTGACGGTATCGCCGCATTCCAAACGGACCAGGTGGCGCTTCGGAACATCAGGCGTGCAATGCAACGGTTTCCCGACATCGAACGCATCGTCTCACGGATATCGACGCGCAGGGCGGGTCCTCGGGAGCTCCTCAGCCTCGCCGAGGCGCTCGACCGGATACCGGAGATCGAGCGTTTATCGGAGGGGATCACGGCACCGATCATCGCGAAGCACCGAGAGCACTTCAGGCAGCCGCCCGCCGCCCTCCAGCTCGTCAGGGACAGCATCGATCCCGAGGGACCCGCGAGCCTCCGTGATTGTGGCGTGATCCGCAAGGGATTCGATGGAGAGCTCGACAGTCTCATCAGTGAATCGGAGAAGGGCAAGCGCTGGATCGCATCGCTCCAGGAGGCAGAGAAGAAACGGACGGGCATTCCATCGCTCAAGGTCGGTTTCAACAAGGTGTTCGGTTACTATATCGAGGTTTCGCGGATACATGACAGCAAGGTTCCCGACGACTATACCGCCAAGCAGACCCTCGTCTCGTCGCAGCGGTACGTCACCGAGGAGCTCAAAGAGCGGGAGCAGTCCATTCTCACCGCCGAATCACGCCGCATCGAGCTCGAGAGGCGGGTTTTCGATGATATCTGCGAACGCATCACCCGGGAGAGCGCCGCACTGCAGGGAATCGCGAAGTCGGTGGCCATTCTCGATCTGCTCGCCTCCCTCGCCGATCTCGCCATCGAACGCAACTATTGCCGTCCGGAATTCGATACGGGAAACGATCTGCTCATCACGGAAGGTAGACACCCGGTCGTCGAGGTGATCTCGGATAAGAGCTTCATACCCAACGATTGTTTTATCAGACCCGAAGAGAAGCAGGTTCTCATCATCACCGGCCCCAACATGGGAGGTAAATCGACCTATATCAGGCAGACGGCCCTGATCGCCATCCTGGCGCACGCCGGGATCTTCGTCCCGGCATCGCGGGCTGTTCTCGGTGTCCTGGACCGTGTATTCACGCGGGTCGGCTCCAGTGACAATCTCGCCAAGGGGCAGAGTACCTTTCTCGTCGAGATGGCGGAAACGGCGAAGATTCTCCACAATTGCACATCCAGAAGTCTCGTCATTCTCGACGAGATCGGGCGCGGCACGAGTACCCTCGACGGGCTGAGCATCGCGTGGGCCGTAACGGAGTATCTCCTCGACTCGGAGGGAAGGCGTCCCAAGACGTTGTTCGCCACCCATTTCCATGAACTGACGACGCTTGCCGAGATCTTCCCGCGTGTCCAGAACCTCGTCGTCGATGTCAAGGAATGGGGGGACACGATACTGTTTCTGTACAGGATACGGCCCGGTATGACTGACAGGAGCTACGGGATACACGTCGCCCAGCTCGCCGGCCTCCCGAGCACGGTCATAGAACGGTCACGCGAAATCCTCACCTCCCTCGAACAGGAGCATGTGATTCCACGCATACGAATGGACGAGAAACCCGTGCAGAGGGAGCTCTTTCCCGATGAATCTCGGATACGGGAAATCCTCAACGATATAGACACGAACGCGATAACGCCCCTCGAGGCCCTCCGGATCCTGGCCGATCTCAAGGCGCTCGCACGGAAAAAGTGACCGACCGGCCATCTGGCGTAACTCTTGCTATAATATAAACGGATCATTACGACTCCTGTATCGGCGCCGGAGGAAGCAGTGCAACCCACGATAAAGATCGCCATCCTGGGTGGAGGGGAGGAAGAACTCACCATCCTCAGCGAGTTTCACCGAACCCCGGGGCACGAGATTATTGCGATCTATGACCGGGATCCGCTCGCCGTGGCGATGGAAATATCTGAAATAATTGGAGTTCCGGCATATTCGGACGATTCGTTCGCCGAGGCATTTCACGCGGCCGATTATATCATCATTCCCGAGAACCGCTCTCGGTTCCAGCGGGAGATCGCGATGCTCCAGCGCGACAAAGCGCGAATCGTCAATCCCACCGAAGCCGCCAATTATCTTGGGGCCGGCATGGGTGTGGCGGAACGCGAGGAACCTCCCTGGCCGGCGCATCTCGATGAGGCCCTGAAGTACATAGACCGCATAACCGACCGCGGCCGCCTCCTCCGGTGGCTTCTCGAGGTGGCGGTGCGGTCCGTGCAAGCATCGAGCGGATCTCTCATGCTTCACTCGCCCCAGACCGATGAGCTCTATATCGGGTACGCCACGGGATTGAGCGACGACACCATCAAGAGAACGAGGCAGAGGATGGGTGAGGGGATAGCGGGCGAGGTTGCAGAGACACGGATCCCGAAACTGATCACCGAGATCATCGATACGACTCTCTATGCCCGGGCACGCGAGAGGCCGGCGATCCAGAGCGCTATTTCGGCTCCCCTCGCGGTCGGTGACCGGCTTCTCGGCGTTCTCAACGTATCGACAAACAGGGGGGAGAAGCAACTCGGTGATGCCGATGTCGCATTGATAGAACTCCTTGCCTCCAAGATAGCACCGATTCTCGAACAGCACCTCAAGATAAACGCCAATGAGATACGGGAGATCGAATACAGGATACGGACCCATCTCGAATCACTCTTCAGCCGGGAAATCAGCTTTCACGATATGTTCACATTTCTCTGCCGGTTCATTGCCGAACAGATCGAGGCCGACACGGTGACCGTCTACACGGCAACGGATGAGGGGAACTGGCTGATTCTGGGAGGAAGCGACCAGCAGATCCACGACGGTGTTCATATGCCGCGCATTCACTGCATCAAGGGAAGCCTCGCGAAGGCGTATCTCAACGGAGAAGAAGTACTCATGACCGAAGCGCGTCAAGAAGCGGGGCTTACGCTGAAGCTGGATCAAGGGGCGATCACGTCGATCTACCTGCCGCTCGTACATGAGGAGCCGCTCGGTGTACTCGTCGTCGAGATCTCCAGTCCCGCGGCGCTCGAGCGATTTTTCAGAATCAAGGAGACGATCCGCTTTCAGGTCAGTTTTTTCACCTACACGCAGCTCAGGGAGACGCGCCAGGCGAGGAGTATGGAGCGTCTCGAGGAACTGTCCGCCCTCACTCCGCGCCTCATAGCGATAAACGATACCATCGGCAGGATCAAGAAGATGCCGGAGCTCCTCTCATTCCTCGTCGGGGCCTCGCTGGGGAGTTTCTTCTTCACGGGGCTTGGATACCATGAACGCGCGTTCTTCAATTTTCCCACCGATGAAACGATGCGCCAGCATCGCATGGCCTCCGATGCAATGATCATGAACAAGATCGAGGCCGAGAAGCGTCCGATCTGCACGAGCTTTCTTTCCGTCGATGTCGATATGTCGCAAAAACCGCCCCTCTACCGCTCGATCATTGCATACCCGCTTCTCATATCCGAGAAGATCACGGCGATCTATATCGGGTACGACAAAGTCCCCACCAATCCACTCGATTCCTCGATCTTCGTCGAGAATGACATCGAGCTGCTCCGCCGCGTCAGCACCTTCATCGAGCCGCTCTTCACACACCGCGAGCGTACGGAGGAGAAGCGCGAATCGTTGACGTTCGATGATTTACTCAGAACCAACCAGCGCATATTCCTCGACCGGATGCGTGACGAGATCGAGCGTGCGTCGAGATACCATCACGGATTTACAGTAACTATATTTAAAATTAATGGCTTGAAAGAATTACTTGATATTAAATATCAAGATGCGCTCAGGCTCATCAACGAGCTGAGTATCGGGATACGCCGGCGGGTGCGCAGGACCGATTATTTCTGCTGGATCGAATCAGATCTGTTCGGCGTGCTGTCGCTTGAGAGCTACAAGCGGGTCGGCTTCCTCGAGAACCGTATCAACGGGTTTATCACCGATGTGCTGAAGGAGAGAGGATTGTACGATCCGGAATCGTTCTACATCTCGAGCAGCTACACCCTGTATCCGGGATCTTCCGATACACCGGCCGATCTCATAAGCGAGGCCAAGTCCAAGTTGAAATAGCACTGGCCCATTCCGTTTTTCGCCGTTGCCCTCGATAGATTCTCTGTGATACAGTAACATCCTGGAAGATGTATCCGTCGCCTGACGTCATGTCCGCCATTGATCATGGACGGGCCGGAATCACGGGGAGATCGGTATGTCCGTAATCCGTACGCTGCCCCCCGAAGTCTCGAGCAGGATTGCCGCGGGAGAGGTGATCGAACGGCCGCTGAGCGTCGTCAAGGAATTGCTCGATAACGCGCTGGATGCTCATGCATCGCGGATCGTGATCGATATCGGCGAGGGTGGAAAATCATACATCAGGGTGGAAGACGACGGAGACGGCATAACGGCCGTGGATCTTCCCGTTGCCGTTGAAAATTTTTCGACGAGCAAGATACGGAGAAGCGAGGACCTCGCCAACGTACAGACCCTCGGATTCAGGGGCGAGGCGCTGGCCAGCATAAGGACGGTCAGCACCCTTACAATCGCCTCCCGCTTTCGAGAGGAAGATATCGGGCGCCAGATGCAGTGGCGCGGCAACGCCTGCATCAAGGACGAGCCGTGCGTCCGGAATCCCGGCACCGAGATCGGCGTGCGGGATCTCTTTTACGATTTTCCGGCCCGCCGGAAATTCCTCGCAAAGGACACGGCGGAGCGAAGGCGTATCGCATCGCTCGTGCAGACATTCGCGCTTGCATTTCCGGAGGTCGGTTTCACGCTGCGTGATGGCGAATCCGAGATATACGCCTACGCGCCGTCGAGTCTCCGCGAGCGTGTCGAGGCGATTCTCGGCAACGAGATCTTTCCGAACCTCAAAACATTCGACGAGAGATTCGGGCGGATGAGTATTCACGGTTTTACCTCGCTGCCCGCCTTCACGCGATCGAACCGTTCCCATCAGTATCACTTCGTCAACAGGCGATCGGTGCATGACCGGATGATCAGCCATGCAATCCGCCAGGCGTACGAATCGCTCATTCCCGGTGACCGGTTTCCGGTAGTGGTTCTGTTCCTCGAGGTGCCTCCCGAAGAGATAGATATAAACGTCCATCCCGCAAAGGCGGAGATTCGGTTCCGGAGACAAGCCGAGGTTCACCGGTTCGTATCGACGGCGCTGCGTGAAGTACTCCGCGGCAACACGATCAGTTTTCAGGAAAAGGTCGAATCGATCTACCGCAACATCTTTCCCTCCGCGACACCACTCAGAAGCGATTCCGCCGCCGCCCGCCAAAGCGACTACGATCAGCATGTACCCACGGGAGGGGATACCTCTCTACTCGGCGAGGAAAACCCCACGTGGAATCTCCACGAGGCGCCGCTGTCACTCTTCGAGGAGGGTGATGCATCGGCCGTGATGCCGGGCGGTAAACTCTACTGGCAGCTCCATCAGAGCTTCATCCTGATACAGATTCGCGGCGGGCTCGTTATCGTCGATCAGCACGCCGCGCACGAACGGATTCTGTTCAACGCGGCAAAGAAAAACATACAGGGTGAAAGCCCCGCCGTACAATCGCTCCTCTTCCCCGCAACACTGGAACTGACGGCCGCCGAGTTCGAACGTTTCGAGGAGCTGTCCGGCATGCTGCCGAGAATCGGTTTCGAGGCCGAGCCGTTCGGCCTGCGATCGATCATCATTCGCGGTATTCCCTCAGGCGCGCGGAACTGGAACGACGGGACGCTTCTCCGGGACATCCTGCACGAGAGGGGCGGCCACGGGTCTGGCATCGAGGAGGTACTGAAGACATATGCGTGCAGGTCGGCTGTCAAGGCGGGAGCGCGACTCTCGACGAGTGAGATGGAGGGTTTGACCGACCAGCTGTTTGCCACCGATTTCCCCTTCACATGCCCGCACGGCCGCCCGACGATGCTGCGCGTCGATCTCGCCGATCTCGAAAGACGGTTCCAGCGCACCGTATCTTCCGCGGAGAAGTGATGAAGCCCCTCGCCATTCTCGGTCCGACCGCCGTCGGAAAAAGCTCGCTCGCAATGGCGCTCGCCGAGAGACTCGGAGGGGAGATCGTGTCGGTCGATTCGCGACAGGCATACCGTGGCATAGATGTCGGCACCGCGAAACCGTCATGCTCCGACAGGGAGCGTATACCGCACCATCTCATCGATGTGCTGGATTTGCGGGAGAAAAACGACGCGGAACGATTTGCGCGCCTCGCCGCAGCGGCGGTGGATGATATACTGCAACGCGGGCGTCTGCCCATTCTCACCGGCGGTTCCGGCCTCTACTTCCGAGCCATCTTCAACGGCTTCTTCGCCATCGATCTCGATCCGGCCGAACGCAGGGCGTTCGCGGGATCGATCGCGCCTGTCCCGACACCGGAACTGTACCGGCGGCTGAATTCGTCAGATCCGGAAAGCGCACGGAGGATACACCCGAACGACCGATACCGGATCGTCAGGGCGCTGGAGGTGCTCGAACTGTCCGGCGTACCGCTCAGCGAACACTTCCGCCGCCAGCGCGCCGATCCCGCGTACCGGCGGATCGAGTGCCGCACAATCGGACTCACTATGCCGCGGGATGTGCTCTATGCGTGTATCAACGAGAGAACGCGAAGGATGATGGCCGAGGGATGGATCGAGGAGGTGGAGCGATTGATCCAAGGAGGTGCCGATCCTGCCTGGCCGGGATTCGGTAGCCTTGGATATCCCGAGGTTCTATCACTGGTGCGAGGAGAACTTACACGGGAACAGGCGATCGATCGGGTGGCGCGGCTCACGAGGCAATACGCCAAACGGCAGCTGACATGGTTCAGGAAGATCGAGGGTGTGACGTGGTTCGATACGGATCGCCGGGATGTCGCCGAGCTCGTCTTCACGTGGCTGCGCGCGTGAACGGGGCGGCACCCCGCAGCCGGATACCCGAACGGGAAATTATGCTACGACCGGACGCCAATTCGATCTTGACAGCACCCACGCGAGTTGGTACCTTTTCCGTTGATAGAACAGAGGATACAAGCGGGCATAACTCAGTTGGTAGAGTATCAGCTTCCCAAGCTGAGGGTCGCGGGTTCGAATCCCGTTGCCCGCTCTCGAACGGCGCCCCCGGGATGATATGATCTCTCGGGGGTTTCTTATCGGTGAATCATGCCTGTGCGGATAAAAAACATCGCCGGAGTGACTCGATTCTTCCGTGAAGGAGACGAGATCGTATCGATCGATGGAAATCCGGTCGAGGACCAGTTCGATATCCTCTTCCTGACGGGTGAGGAGGAGGGGAGTGCGCGCTTCGCGGTGCGGCGGGCCGACGGTGCGGCCGCATCGCGTGTCATATCGATCAGATCGTTCGAGCGGGCGCGGTTGGTGCTCGAGGAGATGCGTTTCAAGCGCTGCCACAGCCGGTGCATCTTCTGCTTCGTCGATCAGATGCCGGCCGGCCTCAGGCCATCCCTGTACGAGAAGGACGACGATTACCGGCTCAGTTTTCTTTATGGCAACTATAGTACGTTGAATGACGTCGGCGATCGTGAAATCGAGAGGATCCTTGCACTCAATCTCTCGCCGCTCTACGTTTCGGTGCATGCCGTCGACAAGCACATTCGAGAGCGCCTCTTCGGCCGGCGGCTGCGCGGAAATATCGGGGAGGCAATCGCACGGCTGGCTCGCGGCGGTGTGACGATCCACGCACAGGTCGTGCTCGTTCCCGGCGTGAATGACGGTGCGGTTCTCGACGAAACGGTCGAAGCGCTCTTCGCCCATTTTCCGGCGGTCAGGTCCGTCGCCGTGGTACCGGTCGGATTGACCAGGCACCGGGAGAAGCTTCCCGCTATCGAACGCGTGACCGAGCAATCGGCCCGTGCGCTGATCCGGTGGGCCGGAGAGAGACAAGATTCGTTCAAGCGAATGACGGGCGGCGACGAGTTTCTCTACCTATCCGATGAATGGTACCTGCTTGCACGCAGGAAACTGCCGCCTGCCGAGTCGTACGGCGAGTTCTGGCAACTCGCCAATGGTGTCGGCATGTGCCGCCGGTTCATCGAATCGATACGGCGCGATGTGGAACGGCTGCGCGATCGCGGCGGCCGTCGTTTTGACATGACGATCATCACCGGTACGCTGGGGGGGCGGTTCATGCGCCGGTACGTACTGCCGCTGATCGGATCGCGTCTCACCGGTTGTGCGTTCAGGCTGCTCGTTGTGAGAAACCGGTTGTTCGGAAACGGGGTGGGAGTCTCCGGGCTTCTCGCCGGCAGGGACATCGTTGCTGCATTCAGACGCCGGGGAACGGAAACGGGCTGTCTCGTGCTGCCGCCGAACACGGTGAACCATGACGGCCTTCTGATCGACGATCTCAGCCCGGAAATGATCGGGCGGGAGCTCGGTCTTCCGGTGCTGGTACCGGAGCGCACATTCCTCGAAAACCGTATCCTCCGAGCCTGCACGGGAGGCACCCAATGAAACATCCCGCACTGGTCGCGATCGTGGGAAAGCCAAACGTCGGTAAATCGACCCTGTTCAACCGCATCGTGGGTGCCCGGACGGCGATCACCCATGCCACTCCGGGCGTCACCAGGGACCAGCTTGAGGAACAGGTCACATGGAACGGCGTTTCATTCGTGCTCGTCGACACCGGCGGATTCAGCGCCGGGGGTGACGATCCGCTGCAACGGGCGATCACGGAACGAGTCCGTAGAACGGCGGCGGAAGCGGCAGTTATCATTCTGGTCGTCGATATCGACACGGGGCCGACCATCGAAGACGAGGAGCTCCTTACCGGTATCCGTCCTCATCTCGAAAAGGCGATACTCGTCGTCAACAAGGTCGAGAGTGACGAGGATCGATGGTCCGTACACGAGTTTCACCGACTCGGCTTACATTCGATGTTCACCATCAGCGCCCTGCACGGTACCGGTGTGGGGGAGCTTCTCGACGAGGTCACCTCCCGTGTTCCCCGGCGTCACGTTCCAGTCGAGGAGTCCGCTCTGAGAATCGCAATCCTCGGCAAACCTAATGTGGGGAAGAGCTCGCTGGCAAATGCGCTGATCGGCGATGACCGGCATATCGTGTCCGAGGAACCGGGAACGACACGTGATGCGATCGACCTCCGCCTCCGCTACCACGGCAGGGAGATCATACTCGTCGACACCGCCGGAATAAAGCGGCGGTCGCGCACGGAACGGGGGCTGCACGCCATTAGCAGCATGAAAAGTCTTCGAACGGTACGGGCGGCCGATATAGTCCTCGTCGTGCTGGATGCCGATGAAGAAATCTCGCGGCAGGACGTGCGGATCGCCGCCGCCGCTCATAAGGAACGTAAAGGGATCATCGTTGTCGTCAACAAGTGGGACCTGGCAGGCGGCGATGCCGGCGCGTTCAAGCGATTCGTCGAGAGGGTGAGGGACGGTGCGCCGTTTCTTCCCTACGCGCCCGTGCTCTCCGTTTCGGCACTCACGGGGCAACGCGTCGGCAAGATCATACCGCTCTGTTTCTCGATACAGGCCGAGCGGACGAAGACCGTCACTACATCCGCTCTCAACCGGCTTATCGAGGAGGCCGTCCGAAATAATTCGCCGAACTATTATCAGGGAGGTACCGGAAAAATCTTCTACGGGACACAAACGGGCACATGTCCGCCTACCTTCACGCTTTTTGTGAACAAAGCGAGTTATTTTCCTCGTTCCTATATACGTTATCTCAATAATCAAACAAGAAAAAGGTTTACCTTTGACGGAACTGCCATTACACTGAAGCTCAGGTCCAAGGAGACGTAGGCATGGAGCTGATATGGCGTATCGTCCTCGTAGTCGTTCCGAGTTACGGCATTGGAGCGATTCCGTCGAGCTATATCGTGGGGACGGTTTTTCATGGCATCGATCTCAGGGAGCATGGAAGCAGGAATCTGGGGGCGGCGAACACCTACCGGGTGCTGGGGGCGAGATCGGCCGTTCCGGTACTCATGTTCGACATACTCAAGGGATTCGTGGCGGTGAGAGTCTTCGCCGGTTTCGGCGGCCAGGACTTCCTCTTTCCGCTTCTGGCCGCCTTCTTCGTCGTCCTGGGCCATAACTACTCGATTTTCGTCCGTTTTTCCGGGGGTAAGGGAGTGGCCACCACCGCAGGTGCCTTTCTCGCGCTGGTCCCGTACGCGGTCGTGATGAGTTTCGTGCTCTGGTCCGCTGTCCTGCTCATCTTCCGCATCGTGTCCGTTGCGAGCATGGCCGGTACGGTTTTTCTCGCTCCGGCGATACTGATCTCAGACCGGTACTTCGGCAGCAGAACGCATCCATCCATCATCGTTCTGGCGATCATCGCGGCAATTCTCGTCATCTACAAACACCGTTCAAATATACAGCGGCTCCTGCGGGGCGAGGAGAAGAAGCTCTTCGGTAACGGGAACACGGCGAAGAACAAGAAAGAACCCGGGTGATATGAAGAGAAAAATGCAGAAACGATCCGTACACCTGACGGTGCTCGGCGCGGGAAGCTGGGGCACGACACTGGCACTGCTTCTGGATGGGAAAGGATACCGCACGGTTCTCTGGGAGTACTTTCCCGAGTTGGCCGCGCGTCTCGTCGCTGACCGCGAGAACCGACGTTTCCTGCCCGGCATCGCAATTCCCGATTCGATCGCAATCACATCGAATCTCGATGAGGCGCTGGCGGGGGCGACGCACCTTATATTCGCGACGCCCAGCCATACCATCAGGAACACGGCACGACTCGCGTCGGCCTCAACGTCCTTCAATGATGCGGCCGCGGTCATAAACGTCGCGAAGGGGCTTGAGGAGAAAACGCTGTGCAGGATGAGCGAAGTGCTTGACCAGGAATTGCCCCAGGCGCCGGGAATGATCGTCGGTCTACTCGGTCCGAGCCATGCCGAGGAGGTGAGCCGCATGATGCCCACCTCGATCGTCGTGGCGGGTACCGACCAGTCGGTCCTGGAGGGGATACAGCACATATTCATGACCGAAAACTTCCGCGTCTATACGAACACTGATCTGGTGGGGGTCGAGCTGGGGGTTTCGCTGAAGAACACCATAGCGATCGCCGCGGGTATCTGCGACGGGCTCGGATTCGGCGACAACACGAAGGCCGCACTCATCACGCGGGGACTCGCCGAAATGAAGCGTCTCTCGTGCAAGCTGGGCGCTCGGGAAGAGACGCTCAGCGGGCTGGCGGGTGTCGGTGATCTGATCGTAACCTGCATGAGCCGCCACAGCAGAAACAGATTCGTCGGCGAGCAGATCGGCAACGGCAGGAAACTGAAGGATGTGCTTGCCGGGATGGTCATGGTCGCCGAGGGTGTGAAGACGACGAGGGCCGCGGTCAAGCTCGCATCAAAGACGGGGGTGGAGCTCCCGATCGCCGAGCAGGTGTACAAGGTGCTGTTCTACGGAAAGAATCCGAGAAAGGCGATCAGGGATTTGATGGTCAGAAAAGCGAAGAAAGAGATGTAATGGGAGGCAGTACGTCCAACCTGCGATCCCGAGCCGAGGGGAGATGGCACGATGAAAAGCGGTACTCAAAAACTCTACTATTCGATCGGGGAGGTCAGTGAGCTCCTCGATGTGAAATCGCACGTACTCCGCTACTGGGAGACGCAATTCCCCATGCTCAAACCGAAAAAGAACCGGGCGGGAAACAGGACGTACCGGGTGCGTGATATCAAAATCCTCCTCACCATTAAAAACCTCCTGTACGAGAAGGGATTCACAATCGCCGGCGCCAGGCTGAAACTGCGGGAATCGAACAACAACCCGGATGTACTGATCGAACAGTTGAGCATACCATTCGCCAATCCCGAGAAACGGAGCATGCTCCTCTCGATAAAGAAGGACCTTGTCGAGCTCAAGGAACTGGTCGAACATCTCTAGCCCGCTGCAACGGCTTGCGCACCGCTTCGCGGGAAT
The DNA here is from genome assembly GCA_035529435.1 of Patescibacteria group bacterium. GTDB lineage: Bacteria > Krumholzibacteriota > Krumholzibacteriia > Krumholzibacteriales > Krumholzibacteriaceae > DATKWS01. The sequence goes on along the minus strand of DATKWS010000027.1, from coordinate 1,070 downwards.
ACTTCCATCCGGAACATTCAGCATGTCCCGGCCGTTCGGGCCCTTCATAGAGTCCAATTTTACGCTTGTGTTCGGCTTTGACACGGTGGTACATTAGACATGGTCGGGGCGTGGCGCAGCCAGGTAGCGCACTAGCATGGGGGGCTAGTGGTCGCTGGTTCAAATCCAGTCGCCCCGACCAGATTCGTAACGATCAAACGTATGGTGACATACCTCTCATATCTGATCGCATCTCATTTCATACACATCGTTCGCCCGCGCGTAGCAGAGGCCGTTTCGGATTTGATAACCTTCTTATTCTATATCTTTCGTTCCCGGATACGCCGTAACGTGCAGAGAAATCTCGAGGCACTGGGCGTACCCGATGGCGGCAGGTTCATCGTGTTCCGCAATTTCTCGAGAACAATAAGGGATTTTCTCAGATTCTCGGGAGCGCGGCGGGAGGAGCTTGCAGCGTATTGCCGTATCGAGGGAAGGGCGTATCTCGATCATGCGCTGGAGGCGGGGCGGGGTGTCATCGTCATCACGCCTCATCTCGGTCCCTGGGAGATCTCGGGAGCGTACCTCGCAGCCCTCGGTTACCGGATTCACACGGTGGCCCTGCCGCATCCATCGAAACGGGTAACGGATTTCTTCAGCAAGCGACGTTCGGCCTGGGGGATTCGCGATTATCCCATCGGTGAATGCATCCCCCACCTGCTCACAGCACTCCGTCTGGGCGAGGTGGTCGTTCTGCTCGTGGACAGGAATTTCTCACGGAGGGGGATCATGCTCCCGTTTTTCGGGCGGGATGTGATCCTCCCCGGCGGGCATATTATTCTGACCAAGCGTGCGGGTGCGGCCCTGCTGTCCGGATCGTGCTACTATGAAAACGACCGCTCGGTCGTAGTGCGTATCGAGGAACCCATTGATCTTACGGGATCGACTGGTGATCCCGCCGATATCGGCGTACGGTGTCTTCAGCGCATCGAACGGAGCATACAGATGCATTACGAACAATGGTTCGCCTTCGATCATCTCTGGCCGGAGCATTGATATGGGAGAACGGTTCGGAGCGGTGATACCGGCAT
>DATKWS010000026.1:0-4384 GCA_035529435.1 Patescibacteria group bacterium | reverse complement strand
GGGATTGGAGGCGCCGCCGATACGAGGAAGGGGACAACCATGGAATATGCATACTACTGTGCCGGTGAATGGCTCCGGGACGGCGAGAGGTTCGATGTAACCGCGCCGGCGACGGGAGAGGCGGTCGGCGCGACGTTCCGTCCGCCGGCCGCGGCCATCGAGCGTGCAGTGGCCGCTGCGGAGGATGCATTCCCCGCGGTCCGGAGGATGCCGGGACACTACCGGGCGGCGATTCTCCGTGTAATCGCGAAGATGATAGGGAATGGGGAGGAGGCGCTGGCCGATACGATCGCCCGCGAGGCGGGAAAACCGATACGCTCGGCGCGCGGCGAGGTTGCGCGCACCGCGCTGACCTTCACCGAGGCGGCCGAGGAGTGCACGCGCCTCTACGGCGAGGTGCTGCCGCTCGACGTGTCGCCGGCCGCCGAGGGGCGCATCGGGCTCGTGCGGTATGTTCCCGTCGGGCCGGTCCTCGCGATCACGCCGTTCAATTTCCCGCTCAATCTCGTTGCGCACAAGCTGGCGCCGGCGTTCGCCGCGGGGTGCCCCGTGATACTGAAGCCGTCGAGCGAAGCGCCGCTCGCCGCGTTGATGCTGGCCTCCATCATCGACAAGGCCGGTCTCCCCCAGGGAATGCTCAGCGTGCTCCCCGTCACGGGCGCATGCGCAGAGGAACTTGCCTGCCGGCCGGAAATCAAAAAGGTCACCTTCACGGGAAGCGCCGACGTGGGGTGGAAGCTCAAGGCCAGAGCGCACAACAAGAAGGTGACGCTCGAGCTCGGAGGAAACGCCGCCGTTATCGTGCACGACGACTGGGATGACATGGAGCGGGCCGTTTCCCGCATCGCGCTCGGCGGGTACGTGTACGCCGGGCAGGTGTGCATTTCGGTGCAGCGGATCTATGTGCAGCGGAATATCTACGACCGGTTCGTCGAGTCGTTCGTCGCGGCGGTCGGCTCCCTCAAGGTCGGCGATCCGTTGTCGCACGAGACCGACGTGGGGCCGATGATCACCGAGGGCGAGGCGGCGCGCGTCGAGAAATGGGTCGGTGAGGCGGTCGAAGGCGGGGCGCGCGTGCTGATCGGAGGAACGAGGGACGGGGCGTACTACGCGCCGACGGTGCTCGCGGACGCACGCGGGGGGATGAAGGTCGTGGACGAGGAGGTGTTCGGCCCTGTCACGGCGGTCTTTCCGTATGATGATTTCGGGGAGGCGCTCGCGGCGGTCAACGATTCGCGGTTCGGGCTCCAGGCCGGAGTCTACACGCGGGATATGCGCAACGTGATGCGCGCCTTCGATGAGCTCGAGGTCGGCGGCGTAGTGATCGGCGACATCCCCACCTTCCGCGTCGACCGGATGCCGTACGGCGGGGTCAAGGATTCGGGGTTCGGCCGTGAGGGGCTGCGCTACGCGATCCGCGAGATGTGCGAACCGCGCCTGCTGGTCTATACGCCGTGAATCAGCATTTGGTTGGAAGCATGTAAGAATTTGACGGCGTATGGATTTCGAGCCCTAACTCCCCAAACACGGTGGGGAAATCGCCTTTCACTCTACATATATAACTTATAAACTAATAAAGCAAGCGGCCGAAGGGCGAGTGCCCCCCGGCCGTACTGTTTTTGTGATGCGGCCCGCGCGTCTATTCCTGAAGGAACAGATTGGCGTAGACCTTGGCGTCCCCCACCATATTCTCGATGTGGGTGTACTCGTTCGGCTGGTGCGCCAGCTCGTCGATACGCGACCAGACGACCGCGTTGAGGCCCCTGCGGCGGAAGAAGGCCGCCACGGTGCCGCCGCCGATCCCCATCGCCCTGGCGACGACCCCGTACACGTCCTTGATCGATTGTGCTAGCGCCTTCACCACGGGGGCGTCCGCTGGGGTCGCGGGCGCCGCGTCCTCGCGCTGCGGTGCCGACAGCGTGATCGTGACGCCGAACTTCTTCTCGATCTCATCTGTCATCTTCTCGATCTCGGCGTGCACGTCATCGAGCGGTATCCCCGGGAGGACGCGCATGTCGATGTAGATGACATCGTCGCCCGGGATGGTGTTGATGTTCGGCACGTTGGCATCCTTCTTGGTCGGCTCGAAGGTGCTGATCGGCGGATCGAAGACCTTGTCCTTCTGGTCGAAGATCTCGTACAGCGAATCGAGGCGCGTGATGAGATGCGCCGCGGCCCGGTGGGCGTTGATCCCCGCCGCCGGCGTCGATGCGTGGCATTGTTTGCCCTTCGTCTTGATCTTCAGCCAGTAAATCGACTTCTCGGCCACCTCGATCATGCTGCCGTCGGGCACGCCGGCATCGGGGACGATGATGAGATCTTCCTTCTTGAAGATATCGGTTTCCTTGAGGATGTGCTGTATCCCGTATTCGCTGCCCGTCTCCTCGTCGGCGACGAGAACGACGCCGACATCGTACGGAAGCTCGAACCCATGTTCCTGGATCGCCTTGAGGGCGAAGAGCGGCGTGACGATTCCGTGCTGGTTGTCCTCGACGCCGCGGCCGAATACCTTGCCGTCCTTGATCGCAACCGTGTACGGATCGGTGTCCCAGAGGTTCAGCTCGCCCGGCGGGACGATATCAAAGTGCCCCATCACCCATATGCGCTTTTTGTCGGATTTGCCTTTCTTGATGGCGATGATGTTGGGCCGCGCGCCGGCCGGCACACGGTCGTCGGGGGCGTCGTAATGCTCGATCGAATCGAACGCGACGTTGTCGCCGATCCATTTCTCGAGGAATTCCGCCTTCGCGGTCTCCCCCTCACCGTCATTGGTCGGGCCGAGGGCCGGGATGGCGGTGAGCTCCGTCTGGAGCTCGACAAATGCGTCGCTGTACCCATCGATCGTCTCGTACACCTTTTTCAGGGTTTCTTTATTCATGCTTCCTCCGTTCTATTTCTTCGTTCCGTTTCGGCGGCTATTGGTTGAGGCCGGATTCGATTCTCGTGACAATAGGTGCATTTTTGAAAGTCGAATCTACCACCGGAAATGGTGTTCGTCAAGGATTTATAAAATTGACTTCGTGCGATTTTTGCGCGAACAACGTGCCTCGGTCTACTGGAACAGAAACCCGAAAAGGGGAGTTGTTCTCGCTCGGCCTCGGATCTGTTTCGTGTGTATAGGAGCATCTCTGATGCTCAGTTTCGACCGACCACGATTGCAGGGTGCGAATGCACGACTTGCTTTACTTTTGGTTCTTGCGGTGAAGTACGGACTGGCGCTGTTTCCACTCACGCACATTGGTGCGCTTAGAGGGAAATTCCGAAGTAGAAGTGCCGGAATTTGGCTGTTGACTTATGTCCGGATTGCTGTACTATTTCAACCCTTGAGGAAGCTCACCATCGTTCTAATTACACGAAGGACGGGGAAGCTCGGGCTTGCCAACGGGTCATAACGTTGTGGGGTACAAGCAAGGCGTGAGATTCGAGCGGGGTAGATAATGGCACAGAGAGAGACGAATTCCGGTATGGCGGGGGCGAAAGCGCCGTCCGTGAAGTTGAAACCCATATCGAAGGGCGCTATCTTTGTATTCAATTCCATTCAGCAGGGCATGTACGGAAACATGATGGATCAGACAAGAAAGGTAAGGCAAAAATTCTTTTCGGATACCGCATCGAAAACATTCGAGTACCTGGTGGCCTTCGGCCCATTTGACAACATACTTCGTATAGAGCACGACAATTTTTGCGTCGTGAACGAATTCTCCTCTCTGCAGGGAGTCAGTTCCCAGCAGATTCAGATTGCATATCCGATACATAGGATGGGCGCACGGATCGGAGCGGAAGCCTCCATTGCTCATTTCGGGATAATCACACAATTGAAGATCCAGAATTACCTCATGCTCGGCAATGGTCCGGAAATAGAAGAGGCCGTGGCATCGCTACTCGTCGACAGGCTCAAAAAGTACCGGGAAATGGAAGTGGAGCTCTTCGCTACTCTCGGGTGGGATGAATTCATTATAGTTCTGAAGAATTACAGAGGATTCAATTCCTTGTTCGTACCAATTGTAGAGACGGTGAGGGGATTGACGCTGGCTGATTTGCAGGAATATGTGGATATCAAGGTGAAACCGGAGAGAAAATCGAACAACAAGCTGGATTTGTCCCAAAAGCACATCTTTCTCTCATCATACAGCACGCCATACTACAGCAAATCGATCAGTGATCATCTGGAGAATTTCTTTGAGAGGCATATCAAGGAAAGACGCAAGGCGGACTTGTCAATTTCTGAAGAAGACATCGAGAAAGCGCTGCGAGGGTTGAGCGGGAAACGGGAATTCGGCGGGGATATCGTTTCGGTTTCTACCCGACTGTCGATCAAGCCGGGGCATCTAGGCGCAGTAAACAGCATAATCAATAGGATATTCGGCACGGGTCCGCAGGCGTC
>DATKWS010000025.1:0-8593 GCA_035529435.1 Patescibacteria group bacterium | reverse complement strand
CTTCAAACGTCCTCGACGAAAATGACCCTGACGGAATCCGACATGATCCTTCCCTGATGCATGTGATCGGAACCGTCGGGTATCAGCACCCCGTCACCGGTTTTGAACCGATGCGCTCCGCCGTCGAATTCTATCTCGAACAGTCCCTCCAGGACGTATCCAAAGTGCCCCTTTTTACACCAGTGGGGAACCATATCCTTCGAGTACTCGACGAGCCGTATCTGTTTCGATCCATGCTTCACCACCTTTTGCCTCATGCCGGGGATCGAGGATTCCCAGGCTATTGAATCAAAATCGATTTTGTAGGGAACGGTTTTCACAATCGTACCTCCTCGATTCACGATTAAACGAAAGGCGGAAATTACATGTCGTACATGAGCGGGTCCGCCTGACCGCTCTATTTCCGCCTCGTCACCAGCACGATGTTCGCCTCCGATGAGCGATGACGGTGTTTAACCAATTCCTGATATTCCGCCGATCGGTACCAGCGTTCTGCTTCTTTTTCATCGGGAAACCGCATCAATACCGTACGCGTATAGGGCCACTCCCCTTCCAGGACCCGCGGATGTTCGTCAACGGCGACGACGATGCCCTTGTACTTGGAAAATACTTCATCGTACCCGTCCAGATACTTCTGGTACCCGTCGCGATCATTGATGTTGATTTGGGCTACGAGGTAACAACTCACGATACTTCTCCTTGTCGGATCAGCGGCCGGTACCGGCGGGGCGCGGGGAGGAGTTCGCCGCTTCTTCGGCAGTCATCCTTCACTCTCCCCTGTGATGGTTACACGCGATACCCTACCATAAACCGCGGGGAAATAGCAGGCAATTTATACATATGCCGGGCATGATCGGCAGGATACGGAATGAACGCCCCGTAATTCATCATTCTACAAAATGGGTAGACCGCACGAACGCTCCCGGCCGGTCCTGACACGCAGGTGCGGTTACCCTTACCCGGTCAGCGTGACGCCCTTATCCTTCAGGAAGTTCCCGAACCGTACATCGACGCCGCTGATGTGATTGACCAGCCAGTTGATGAGAAACGTATCGAGGGAATGGGCAAGCAGGTTCGTGGCGCCGTCCTCCCTGTAATCATTCTCCAGGTCGGCCAGGGTCGTTTTGAATTCCTCGTGCTTGGAGATATGCTCCTCGAGCCCGGGGTACTCCTGCTCCTCCATGTGCTTCTCTTCCTCGGAGAAATGGAAATCGGTGTAATCGATCAGGAAACTCAGGGTTCTCGCGATCTCGTTCGGTCCCTTGTTGAACTCGATCGCGCTGGACATGTCGTTGAGCCGCTGGATCAGCATCTTGTGCTGCTCGTCGATCAGATCGACGCCGATGGAGAGCTTGTCGGTCCACTTCAGCTGAGACATCTATCATCCTCCTTGTGATCGTCCATGCCATCGAATCCATTCGTTATACGAATATAGGGCAAATCGGGCCCGGCGCGCAACGGATTCGGTGAAAATAGTATGTGTCGCTCTCCCCCCTGCCGGTGTCGTATAATTATCATGGGACGGGGATCCACGGGCGGATCAGATTTGTCAAAAGGCACTATTTGTCGAGGTAGCAAATGACCAGCAAACATGTTTGGTTGCCGGTAATTTTCGCGGTCCTTGTTTTCTCGTGCTCCCAGGACGGTATCGTGGAACCGGATGATGAGAATCCGCCGGATACGTTCACGATCACCTACGAGGCCGACCAGTCGCGAGCGGTGAGCGTACGGATCGGGGCCGCCGCGGGAGGAGGCATCGAGGCGCAGTCCGCGGACGGCGTCACCTTCGCGCTCGAGATTCCCCCGGGCGCCCTCGAAGCGGACACGACTATCACGATCGCCCCGCTCTCCTCATTCACAATCGCCGGGCCAGGCTCGGCCTGCATGGAAGGATGCGGCACCGGAGAGAACGGATGCCTCCGGGGAGCCCTCTTCGAGCCCTCGGGGCTCGTATTCATCGAGCCCGTCGACCTCACCGTGACCTTCGGTGTGAGCGTCCCGTGCTGCTTCGACAGCGTGGGGACGCTCATCTGCTTCGATTCGTCCTGGGACCACTACGAGCCATGCTCGACGGCGGTCGATCCCGACCACCACCTCCTCACCGCCAAGATACGTCACTTCACCGGCTACGGCACGGCCGCCCCCGACTCGGCGCAGCTCTGGGCGATCTTCAACGCCATGAGCGGGAGTCTACAGGCTTACATCGGCAACAGCGGGGTGCTCGCCTCCGTGATCCTCCAAATCAATGACCTCCTCTCGTGCGCGACAGTCTGCGACCGCTACCTCACCCACGAGTGCCGCCGCATCTCCCCCGAGCTCGACGCGGCCGCCGACGCGGCGTGCCTCGACGCGCTGCAATCGCACAGCAATCTCATCCTCATGGCCAACGCGACCGAACATTCGCGGGAGAGCGCCGACAAACTTATCGAAGCCTGCGAGCGGTTCGTCTACGCCTACTCCAACCTGCGGAACACGAACATGGCACTCGCGACCATGCGGACCGCCTGGCTCGCCGGGATCGATCAGACCGCCCATTCGCTCGCCGAAGCGGCGCACGCGATGTGCGAGTCCGGCAACTGCGACGGGAAGAACATCCTGAGCTACGTCCTGGGAATTGGCTCCCTCGGCTATGTCACTGATACGGCGTTCCTCGACACGGTGAGCGACTGGCTCACGGACTGCTGCGCAGGCCTCGACGTGCGGATAAGCTCCGACTCGCCGACGGTGTGCCGCGGCGCGCTCTCGGAAGAGGGGAGCGCACTTCGAAGCGCCTACGTCACGATCACGGTGACCGTCACCACGGCGTCCGGTGAGGGGCGCGAGGGAATCCCCATCAATCTCGGCTGGGATTGGGACGCGCGATGGATCGATTCGGGCGAGACCGATGCCTCCGGAAAGGTGACCTTCCTCATGAGCGGCTCCCTCGTGAGCGTCGCGAACGGGTGCTCGGGGGACGTGACGCGCAGGCTCTACGCCGAGGCGGACGATGGGCACCGGGTCTACCACTCCGGGTATCTCCCCATCATTTTCAAGCCGCTCCTCATATCGCTCACGATCTCGTACAGCCATACCGGCGACTACTCGACCCAGTATCTCACCGAGACGATAAACGCGTCGATCCTGGGGACCATCACCGGCCCGACGTGCGCCAACGGCAGCCCCTACTCCACCGGAGAGCTCACGCGGACCTACAACTACGTGTACCAGACACAGACCGTGACGCAGACCAAACGGATCATAGGGAACGAGCGTGTGACCGAATGCTACGCCTCGGCGGCGATGGAGGAGGTGATCTCCCCGAACGGCGTGGCCGTTCACGTCCTGCGCGGCGTGACGGTATGGGACATGTGCGGGCTCCTCGCCGACGCGATCGTCGAGTACTGCGACTCCTACGCGGGGACCTGCGACACGATCCCCGAGGGCGGCATCCCGTGCGGGAACACCACCGGCTCGGTCGCCTACCCATTCACGTGCCTGATCGGCGACGACGATGACATCTACTTCGAGAACATCGGCTCGGGCGACTTCGAGACGTACCTCTGGGATTACGAGAATGTCACCCAGTACTACTCGCGCCGCGCGATGCTGTCCGTGTCGGTGAGCGCGGGGTTCTAGGAGGCGCCGCACGCCGCGTGTCTTTCACGGCGAGGGATATTCCGAGCCTGAAAGAGAGAAAAATCATCGGTTTTTATACTGCGGCAAGGAGTTTAAACAGCGTTACAATGTCAAAGCTGCATCAACTGCATCAAATCGTACACGCACAAATATTCAAATAAATTACGGGAAGCTACTTGTATCAAAAAATATGAGTGATACAGTTCACCAACAGTTAAAGACCTTCTTCCACACGTCTACTCACACATAATCTTCCCATAATCAAAAATGCCACGCTTTTCTAACGCACACAGAATCAGCACGTTATCCATCACACCGTTTGCGCAGGCCTTCCCCTGAACAGTGTACACACTCCCTCCCACACAGATGGAATCATTTTTGAATATACATAAAGCGAAACGGAACCCGTTCAGCACTCATTGCAAGGGGGGATTGTATCTCACGACCGACATCTGACGCCCAACCGGCCGGCGCCGTTGGGCCACCCTGCGATCGAACATATTCCAACTACACCTGGAATGATGACGGAAAGCAGGAGCGCCTGCATGACGCTGTTTATGGAGGAGTGGGAAAATAGAGGTACGCGATGAACTGTTCTATGAGATGGCGGGGATTGATCTTACTTCTGTGTGTTGTGCTTGCGTGCGTTACTCCCGATTCTGAGGCCAAGAAGAAAGGCTCCGCCGGGATAAATGCCACCATACCCCTGTATGAAGACACTCTCGGCTGGAATATCTGGAGTGCGAAGTCCGGTGTCGAACTCGTGGATTGGTACTCAACCGGAAAATTCAGAGCATTTGATGCCGGCGTTTTCTTGGAGTTCTCGGCCTTCGAACACATGATGGACGAGCCGGAGAAATTCGTGGGATTTGCTCTCCAGATTCCAGACGATCTCATCACGTACTGGAGCAAAAACAGTGTTGTCAATATGACCTGTGTTTACAAGGGCGATACATGCACCGTGGCGAGCGTGGAATTTCTCATACAACGCCTTTCGCAGCCGGGAGTGCTGGTGAGAAGCGGCGATATGAAAGGGTTCGTCCCTGTCGGCGGCGAGAAGTGTGACGTCTTCAAGACACCGGTCGGCAATCCTGTTCTGTTCTTCAAATTTCCGATCTCACAGACACCCGACTTGGTTATTGGATGCACGGTCGAGAACGTCATGACGAAAGGAGGAAAGAGATGAAAAAGATACTAATACTGGTTGTGTTGATTGCCGTCGTGCTGGTGGCGGTATGCGGAAATGCATCCGCCGTCTATTTCTGGTGTGAGTACGCCCGGTACAATTGGTCAGCATTCGGCACTTTGTGCATGTGGGAGCTGATGTCGGATTTTTTCGATCCGATATCGTGGCTAGACGAACAACAGATGCGATGACGGCCGTCGATGATGAAGAGATTCCAGGGATACGGTTTGACAGGTGATCCGCGTCCCTCTCTGCATTCTCGATTACTCTACCGGCGAATCTCATTGTGCGAAGCGGTGTGGAGGTCCGGGAAGGTGAATGCCACGGATGTGCGTCCTGTACAGATCCCCGTGAAGCACCTCCTGCAAACTGCGCCAACCTTCCTCGAGTGCCTCCGCACCTCGCTTCGCCTCTCGTGCCGTCACATAGATCGATCTTCCACGATCCCCCCAGGAGATCGCAAGGATCTCCCTGCATCAACGGATGCCGTGGAAGGATGGGGAGAGGTGCGAAAACCAATCGTGCGATTCTTGAACCGGTATCGCACGTTCACGGCGCACAACGACGCAGTGCAGACCGTGGGAGCCACGAGGTGAGTGCGCACCTCTCCCCCCTGGAATATGATTACATGTCGAATGAATCGATCCCCGGTCCCGGCTTCCCGCGCTCCTCACGCGTGAGCGTAGGGCGAATCGCTCCGGATCGCTTTAAAACTTTTGAATGACGATAAAATAGAGATACTTGACCGAATCGAACTTCTTCGGCGCCTGAATCAGCTCACGCACACCGTACCTTCCCCCTCCCCATGTGGTAATGAGGTACGGCATGAGTGTGATGTCCGCCCCGAACGGGTCGAGCTCCGAAGCACCCCACGGGCTGTGCTCCGAGCTGTGCTCGAGAATGCAGAGTCCGCCCTTCTTTATGCAGCTCATCCACGCGTCGAGACACTTCTGCGGATCATAGCTGTGGTCGAATGAATTGCTGTATATAAAATCGGTCGCGTCGATCCATTCGGGTTTGGTCTCGTGAAAATCCCACTGGATCGTGTGTGGAAATTGCTCCGCGGTTTCGGATATCTCCGTGCCGATGACCTCGCAACCGAGATATTTCCTGAACCATTCCTGCTCCTTGCCGTTCCGGGTCCCGTGACAGATTCCAAATTGGGGAATCCCTATGGCGTTCTTGATGTAATCCGCCAAAAAAGCGATGTTTTCCTCGAGCACCCAGACAATATCGATCTTTTTTTTATTCCCCTCTATTTGAATCCACCGATACTTCTCGTAATCAAAGGAGCCGTCCGGCTTCAAGTACGTATGGAGCGTATATCCGGGCCGCCACTCCGCATTCTTCGGTATCCTCGTGATCCGGTAGCCGAGCTTGGAAAAGGCGTCCTTCACCGCCTTCCTGATCGCTTTACGCATGGAACAAGCCCCCCGATCTACTCGATCAGAAAAATCGCGTACCGGTTCATCGGCCGCGAGTAATCGTCCAGGATCTCCAGGGGATAGCCCACGCTGTGCGCGGTCGAGAAGAGATCCACCGCCATCCCCTCGGGCGTCGGCCGCCCGGAGCCCGGGTGCCGGCAATCCTCCCACCGCCCGACGCACTCCTCGCACTGCGGGCAGCTCCCCATGAGAAGCATGAAGGCCTTATGACGCCCGCTGAGTAACACTGTCCGCTCGAGGTCGATGAGCTTCTTGTTTTCCTCGCGGGACCACTTATGCCGCTCCTCGCGGTTCGGTACCGACCTCGTGAAATGGAAGATCGCCGCCTCCGAGTACTCGCGGATGAAGCGCTCGCACTCCGCGACGGAAGGATTATTGGGAGGGCAGTTCATGCTCACACCGTACTCGGGGCACCCGTACTTGCACTTCATGCGGACCCACTGGGCCACGACGATCTGCCCCGCGGGAAGCCATCGAAAGTCATCGAACCCGTGCTCTCGAAAGAGCCCTTCGAGCTGCTGCCTGTCGATCATCGCGACTGAACCTCCCTCTATCGATCCACTCAAGCATCTCCATGGTGTCTTCCTCCTCGTGTCCGCGCAACTACTGCCTTCGACTATCCGTCCATCAAATCAGAATCGCCGTTCGACCTTTCCCACGCACTTCTGTGGCACCGGGCGATCCGGATGAAAACCCTCTTCATGGTATAGATCACAGGTCGCTTTTTTCCGATCGTGGCTCCAGCTCCTGCAGTGCGTGCAATCCGCGCACCGGTCACCGGATTGAATCTTCGGCATAGTACGCTCCTCCGCGTCTTCGTTACCGGTACAGTATACCGTGTCGCCTACCCATTCTACCCCCCACGGCCCCTCTTCGCATAATACAGTGGAAGTGTCTTTTGCGCAATCCTGTCGATGGAGGATCCCTTTTCCCAACAGGTGGCTTCCAGGTCGAATAGTATGTGCTGCATGGTACACTCGATCAGCTCGACTTCGGGAGCTAAACAGCTTCTTCGGCATTGCAGAGCCGGTCCGCCAGGGAGCAAATCTCCTCCCTCAAGGCCAACCGCTCGAGCCAGCGGTCCGGGATGCCGGACATCCCGTAGTACGCCCCGGCCACCTGACCGCAAACGGCCGCCGTTGTGTCCGCATCGTCGCCGAGGTTCGCGGCCCGCAGGATGGCGGTCTCAAACGAATCCGTACGGTAGAAGCACCACAGGGCGGCCTCGAGGCTCTCGGCGACGTTGCCCGAGCCCCGAATCCCCTTTTCCAGCTTGTCCCGGTATTCTCCGCGGGCGATCGCAGCGATCGCCGCCGCCCCCTCGAAACGATCGCTCTCCGCGAAGAGCACATCCTCTTTTCCCGACCCGTCGAGCGCGCGCACGATGATCCCCGCGAGCAGGCGGCACGCGTCAACGCACTCAACCGCACCGTGCGTCGTTCGGGAGCTTTCGGCGGCGTACCGGACAGCCGCCTCTTCGTTCGGGTAAAAACACATCGGCACCGGAGCGAGGCGCATGATCGACCCGTTCCCCGATGAAAAGGGATCCGTCGACCCCGCGAAGGGATCGCCGGTAGTTCGGAATTGAGCAACGGCCCGTGCCGTCGTGTTGCCGATGTCGAAGCAACGGCCGGTGCTGCTCATGTACCCCTCATCGATCCAACGAAGGTAGCGCTTCATTTGGTCAGCCGCGTCGAAGCCCCGTTTCTCGACGAGGCTCGCCGCAAGGCAGAGGGCCATGGACGTATCGTCCGTCCACCGGCCCGGTGCGAGATCGAAAGGACCTCCTCCGATCATATCGGAAATCGGCGTGAAGCTGCCACGGCGGCGGAACTCGAGCGTCGTGCCTATCGAATCGCCGGTTGCGAGACCCAGCAGGCAGCCGCGGAAGCGGTTATGTAAGTCCAAATTGAAACTCATGGATTTCTCACAACACGATCATGCTCAATAACAAGCACATATGGTAGCAATATCGAGGTGATGCGGCAACATACCTGAGAGCATATACATAGCTATTGACTTCTCATAGCCAATAAGATATGCTATTACAATATTTTAAGGGGAACGCTGCAATCTATTCGGCATCTGTTGAAAGAATCACCGCCCTTAGTCTGTGCTGCCGCTCCGTGTATCGGGCGATCTTCGGGTGGCAAATAACAATGCGCATACAGAGTATACTCTATAATTTGGCGATTTTATTCCTGCTTATCCAGCCTGGTGCCGCGCTCGGCGGCGAAATCGATCCTCTTCTCCCTATGAGGCTCCGGGCGGTCATGGTCCACGAATTCGATCCTGCTTTACGCAGGGATTATTTCATCGCCGATGTCGATAACGACCGGGATGACGA
>DATKWS010000024.1:0-5302 GCA_035529435.1 Patescibacteria group bacterium | reverse complement strand
CCGGCCTTCTGTTCACGCGTGCCGACCATCGAACGAGACGGTTGTGGGAAGGGCTGAAAAACCTCCTCGAGAAGTTCCCGATAAAGGTGTCGTTCAGGGAGGACGACTCGCATCGCGACGGCGGCGATGACGGCACATCCCGGAATATCGATTCTATACTGGACAAAATCTCCTCGAAGGGGTATGAGAACCTCTCGGAAACGGAGAAGCGGATCCTCGAAAACTACTCAGAGAACGACACGAAGCACTGAAATCCCCCCGCACCGCAATCATCGCCGGATACACGACACCCAACGGGCATCGTTACGGAGAAGAGCGCCCCCGCGCACGGGAGCGGGCGGTCATTCCGTCCGCCACGAGCACTCCGTTCATGGATCCCGCTTTACGATAATACTGCAAAATACGGATTGACATTATTATCGATTTAGTATACAATTAGACTTGTCATAGAGAGGCAACCTTGGTAAGAGGCAACACGTATCACCAAATGATGCGATTACACGTCTCTCAGCGATAAAGCAACGAAGGAGGTGATACACAAAGCACGTAGCTATCAGAAGTTACGCTTGTCATATCTAAAAGATCTCTCACTCAATCACGTAACCTTTCTCTTGTAGTTAAAGGGGGGAACATGAAGGCCTTTATTATCGCAGCGTTGGTATTGCTTATTCCGGCCTCGATCCTGGCTCAGCCGACGTTAGGTGTCTACTTCACCTACGAGCCGTTCAATATCTACTACAGTCCGAATCACATGGGTGAGCAGTTCGACGGGTATCTGTTCGGCCACAATATCGACTGCTACCTCACGGCTATCGAATTCCAGCTCGTGATCGGTAATCCGTCGATCCAGCTGTCAGGAACCACCCTGCTCGACGGCTGGATCAACCTCGGTGATCCCCTGATCGGCATGTCGATCAGTGGCTGGCCACCGCTCGACGGATGGAACCCCGGGTATAACCTCCTGGCAGTATTCCACTTCCTCGCGGTCGATTTCTGCGAGTGCTATGGTGGCACGCTGGTTGGAGTACCCATCCAGATCGTTCCGCACCCCGACACTGGGACGATCAGCGGAACCTGCTGGCCCGACAACAGCCTCTTCCCGTTCATCGGGCTGTCCTCGGTCATCTGCCCGGTCGGCACGGCAACGCAAGAGTCGAGCTGGGGCGCCATCAAGTCGATGGTCGACTGAGAGCACGCCAGAGACTAGGTACGTGAAAGCCGGGTGATCCTCGATCACCCGGCTTTTTCTCTGTACCACCGGCCGCCGGTTCCGCCGCCGGCATGCACCGCAGGATCGAGAGGCGCCCCGGGTGCGGCGGCACTCGGGCCGGGGTCATCCGCTCGAAATCACGCACCGGCCGATTTCAACGCAATATCGAAGGCCTGCCGCTCCTCGTCGCTCAGCTCGCGCGAGGGCTTGCCCTCCCTGATATCGAGCGCGTAACCGCGCGTCGAGTTCCTCCCGACGAGGTTCGTCAAGATGTATCCGTTCTTCCCTCTCGTCATGATGCAGAGAGAATAGCTCTGCATTCCCCCGATGTCATCGAATGCGTTGTACTTCACAAGCCCGATGCTGCTGAGGCAGCCGTCGAGCCGTTCCAGAATCATCTTGATGTCCTCGGCGTGTCCCCGAATGAACTCACGGTTCTCGTCGACTCCCTTGAGCAGCTCCTCGAGAGACTCGGCCGTTCCCCGTTCCGCGTGCAGGGTTGCCATCTCCCTGAACGGCTTCCTGAGACCTCTCACGTTGACGAGCAGAATGATCACCGCAACGAGCACGACGACGGCGAGACCCGTGGCGATCACGATGAGCAGGCTGCTGTTGGCGTCGACGAATCCTCCGGGGCCCACGGTACTACCTCCATGATGTCTAAAACGGAGTCGAGCGTACCGGAACCGTCCATCCGGTGTAAAGAGTTTTCTCTCGTGCGATCACGTCGACCGGACCAGAACACGTTTCAGCGGTCCGTACTCGTCACGGCATCTTGATCCGCACGCGGTAGACGAGTTTCGCCTCCCCGTCCTTCGGTACCGGCACGGTAAAGCTCAACCGGTTCGCCGCCTCCTTGGTCCATGTGTGAGACGACTCCAGGACCTCCCAATCGCCGAATATATCCTCCAGCACCTTGACCGTGACAGCCTCGTCCTTTGCGTTGCGCAGGGTGACCGTATACCCGTGTTCGTAGATTTTCTCCTGTCTGATGATCTGGAAATCGGTCTCCACGCGCTCCGCGAGGATATCGAACGCCTTTCCGACCTCGAGAGCGAGTTCCTCACCGCGCGGTACATGATCGATGCGATTCTCGCCGACGAAGTGGAGTTCCCCTTCAGAATCACGCTTGTAGAACCTGAACGTTCCGGCCGGGAGCGGTACACCGAGGCCCTTTGCCTCGTCGTTGTGGAACCGAATCGTCACGATGACATGTTCCTTCTCGATCTCACCGAGCCGGCTCAGCGGTTGGAAACGCCCCGCCCGTGGAGGGAGCACATACTCCTTCGCCAACTCCACGCCCCGCGCGGCGAGAAACTCGACCTGCTTGGTCTGGTTGTCCTTGAGCGTCGTCGGGCCGGGGAGTGTATAGAGATGGTACTCGAAAAACGGCTCCTCCTCGACCGCCATGTCCGCGGCATACAGCATCCGGCTCTTCCTAATCGACTCGACCGGCGCCGTCTCGACGCGGCGGACATCCCCGGCGACCAGCTTGATCCGTGCGTCCTCGTATCCCGCGCCGCTCGTATTCGTCAACGTCACCCAGCCGATCAGATCCATCGTTTCGTCCCGGGGGCCGAGCTCGGCGACGTAATCGGCCTTCCAGCTCATACCGGAAGTGAGGTAGGTTGTTTCCACCTCCCCCGTTCCGCTCCGTGCCTTCACCGTCCAGACGAGCGTGGGGCGGGGGATCAGATTCTCTGGTATTCCGGGCAGCACGACCCTCCCAGGGTGGCCGATATGGATTTCGTCGCCGATCCGGTATATCGGGCCGCCGTTCATGCTGAGCAGCTCGGCCCGCAGCGAGGTCTCCTCTCCGGTCTGTGGGTGCGAGACCACCAGTTCGATATCGCGGCCGACATATTTCTCCATCAACTTCTCGGGGCTCATAAGATCGAACTCGTAGTTCTGCTCGAGGAGCCCGAACTCCTTCAGACCGCCGAGGACACGCACTTTGACCGAGGTAGGGTCTATCCGTGATGCGACATCCCGGAACTCCAGGCGCACCACACCGCCGGGCAACGACAGCACGCGGCTCTCGCGCACCAGCCCGAGGTTCACGTTGTAGATCGTGACGGATATGTGTTTCCGGTCCGCGGCCGTGCTCTCGACCGTTCCGGCGTTCGCGCCCGCAACGCAGAGTAGGCAGAATACGCAGACGATCAATCTCGTACGCATGGCGAGTCCTCCCTGTGCTATAAACGTGTCAGGCATCCGTTGACAGTATGCGCCGCTGCGGATAAAAAATAAAGAGGCACTTCACGGCCTCTTAAAAAATGCCGGGAGCGGGACTCGAACCCGCACAGGCGTTTCGCCCACTACCCCCTCAAAGTAGCGTGTCTACCAGTTCCACCATCCCGGCATGATCGTCTAGTATGTTTTATTCCGGCGTTATTCCGGGGGAGTACCCGATTCGTCGGGTGTCCCCGACTCCTCCGTCCCCTGTGTTTCCTCACCCGCAGGCTCGGGGACGCTCCCCAACACTTCATCGATATCCTTCTGCTCTTCGGGCACGATCGTTCCGTATGTCTGGTGCTCGGCGGCCCGCCTCAGCACACTCTGCTGCTCCTGCGTGCCCCGACCGGCGGACAGGAAGGCGAGCGTGAGCGAGGTCACCATAAAAATGACCGCCAGATATGTCGTGGCCTTACCGAAAAAGGTCGCCGTTTCACGTCCCCCGAGCATCGTCTGGCCGCCTCCCCCGCCGAATGCACCGGACAGTCCGCCTCCCTTGCTCGATTGCATCAGCACAACGATGATCAGAAGAAAACACGTAACGAGATGGATCGTTACAAACACATTGAACAGCATTCAATCACCAGCCTTGTAAAACCTTAGTTTAACGAAAAAAAAAGCTCCAGTCAAAGGGATTTTACGCCGATCGCCGCATCGCCCGGGTGTGGAGCGGCGGTCGGCTGTTTCCACGGCGTGCCCGCTACGAGGCGAAAATGATATCAAGGAACGAGGGCGCCTTGAGGGACGCACCCCCGACCAGAACGCCATCGACTCCCGGTGCGCTCATCAGCTCGGCAGCGTTGCCCGGATTGACGCTGCCGCCGTACAGAACCGGGGTATGTTCTGCAACTTCTTTATTGAAAAGATGTTGCAGAATTTCACGTATAACGGCGTGCATTTCCGAGGCGTCCTGTTGCGTCGCCGTCTTGCCGGTCCCGATCGCCCACACCGGTTCATATGCAATCACGGTACGTGCGATCTCCTCATCGCTCGTACCGGTGAGACACTCCCTCATCTGCACGGCAACCACGTCGGCGGCCCGCCCCCCTTCCCGTTCGTCGAGAAGTTCCCCGACGCAGAAAACGGGTATCAATCCGTCCCGCAGGGCCGCCCGCATCTTTCGCGCCAGAATCACGCCGCCCTCACCGATAATGTGCCGCCGCTCCGAGTGACCGACGAGAACGTGGGAACATCCGAGCCCCCGGAGCATCCCGCCCGAGATCTCCCCGGTAAAGGCGCCCGCATCCTCGTAGAACAGATCCTGTCCGCCGACCGCGATCGTTGAACCCTCCAGCGCACCGGCAACCGCGGGAATCGTCGTGAAGGGCGGAAAAATCACGATCTCGCACGACACCGGTTTCCCTGCGATTCCACCGGCCAGCGCACCGGCGAGCACCGCGCCCTCCGCGTGGTTCATGTTCATCTTCCAGTTTCCGGCAACGATCCGCTTCCTCATCGATTCTTCTCCGTCATTCCTTGTCGTTCAACACCTCGACACCGGGGAGAACCTTACCCTCGAGGAGTTCGAGGGATGCACCACCACCCGTCGATGCGTGCGTGATCGAACCGGTGAGATGGAGCTGGTTCAGTGCCGCGACGCTGTCGCCGCCGCCCACGACGGATGTCGCGCCCTCGTCTGTCCGATCGGCGATGATCCGCGCGATTTTTCTCGTGCCACCCGCGAACTCGGGCACCTCGAACACGCCCATCGGACCATTCCAGAATATGGTCTTCGCCCCGCGGAGCTCGGTGCCGAATATCTCCACCGTTTTCTCGCCGATATCCACCCCGGCCCAATCCTCAGGAATATCTCCCGTCGATACCATCATGTGCTCGGCGCCGGCCTCGATCTCCCGC
>DATKWS010000023.1:0-11207 GCA_035529435.1 Patescibacteria group bacterium | reverse complement strand
CACCGCGCGGTTGTCGGTCGCGATCCATTCGATATTGATCGTATCACTTATACCGATCCTCTCGCCGCCGTTCGGGTAGACAACCGTTACCGCCGGCAGGATGAGGTCGGCGCCCGCCACACAGGCGGCGTCCTGGTTGGAATAGCCACCACCATAACCGGTCATGCCGACAGCCGAGACCCGGTAGTACCAGCATCCCGCGACGGGATGATGGAGGAACGTGTCCTGTGTGGTGGAAGCGGTTCCCAGGAACACGGACGCGCCCGGTACGAAACCGTTGCTCGTGTCCCCGTAGACCACGTAGTAATCCAGACCTCCGGGGAGCAACAGATCCCACTCGATCCTGATCGTGGTATCGCCCGCCGCGGCGGCGGTCAGGTTCTTCACGTACTCGGGGGCGGCCATGACGGCGCCCGGTCCCCCGAAGGCGCCCAGGTCGGCGGGGGAGCCGTCCGGATCGTTCCCCACGGACTGGTCACCACCGTCGATCCCGCACGAGTGGACGAGGAGATGGTAATCGGGAACCATCGTGTCCGCGTACAGGGGATCGAGGTAGGTGTTCGTCGTATCGAGCGTGATTCCCGACGCGTGGGACGGCGTGTTGCCGTACCAGTCGTTGTGCTGAATCGTCAGGCCCGCCGGCGAGCTCGCGTACAATCCATCCGTCTCGCCGTGGGTGATCATGTTGTTTCTTATGTCCAGCGCGACGATCGTCGAGAGGAAGAAGTTGCCGCCGGTGTAGACGGCGCTGTTCCGGTCGATCGTGTTGTTGACGACCCCGCCCCACGAGCTGTCCGCACTGACGCCGCCGCCGAAGAGCGCCGCTTCGTTGAGGCAGATGATCGAGTTCGCGATATCGATGCTTCCGGCCCGGTGGTAGATGCCGGCGCCGGATGACGCCGCCGTGTTGCCCGTGATCACGGCGCGGGAGATCGTCAGCGGAGAGTGTGTGGTATACACGCCGCCGCCGCCGTCGCTGCAGTCGTTCGCCATGATCGAGTCGCCCTCGATCGATAGCGTGCTCAATCCGCCGAAGACACCGCCGCCCTGTGTGTATCCGTCGTTTTCGGTGATCACGTTGTCCTCGAGGACCGCGGTGGCGTGGAGCGCGTAGATTCCGCCTCCCGACTTCGTGCCACTGAAGAGATCGTTCGGTGCGGAGCCCGAGATGCGGTTGTTGCGGATCGTCGCGCTTGTCTGGTAGAGGTAGATTCCCCCGCCGCTCTGCGCGTGGCATCCCGCGATCTCATTGTTCTCTATTGTCGGTGTACCGCCGTAGCACGAAATGCCGCCGCCGCCCGAGAACGCTCCCTCCGGAGCGATCCCGCAATTGGTTATTACGTTGCCGTCGATGACGGGAGAGGCGTTGTAGCTGAAGACACCGCCGCCGTACTGTGCCAGGGTCGGTAACTGGGCGGTCCGTCCCGTACCGTTCCGGAGGGTGAATCCGGTGACGCCGCAGTATCCCGACACGTTCATGAAGGATACACAGCTTCCCGTGAACTGGATGGCGGAGATATAGGTGTCCGGATCCCATGTCGTGAAAGCGGCATTCCAGCCTCCCATGAGGACCACCGGGACGTCGATCGTCACCGTGTGGAAGTACGTGGCGGCCGCGGCGGCGATCGTATCACCGGGGTCGGCCGCGTCGATCGCGTTCTGTATGTTGTTGGCTGCCCAGTCGGGGATCGAGTAGGGATAGGTGTTGGTGCCGGCCGGCGATACGTAGCGGTACGGCGCGCCCTGGATGGTGAAGTCGGCATCGCTCGCGTCGTACCCGGCGATCTCCCCGCCGAAGTAGGCGATGACCTTGATGCGGGTGGTTTTGACCGGCAGGTTGGAAACGGTCCAGTCGTACGAGCTGACGCCGATGAGCCCCGAGGCGACGGTATAGTCGTAGCTGGCACCGCTGTCGATGCTGAGCAGGATACTCAGGGAATCGGGCGTCTCGCGCGATGTCGTCCATTGGATGAGGTGCTGGTCGCCCACGCCGAGGACCTCGCCGCCGTCGGGCGAGCTGAGATCCACGAATATCGTGCTCGGTATATAGTCGATCGTGTAGGAGGCGTAACCGATATTGCACACGCCGTACTGCACGTAGCCGTATCCGTCCTGTCCCCAGTCGTCGCCCCAGCTGTTCTTTATGATCCAGGCTCCCGCACCGCCGCACGCGGCGTCGTCCCATCCCACGATCAGAATGGCATGGTTGGGGGCTTCCGCCGTGTCGCTGTTGTAGCACCCCGAGGAATAATTGTAAAAGTTATCCAGCACGGTAAAGCCGGTCGCGACGGGCCCATCGTTGTACACGGCCGTTTTGATCTGGCTCACACTATTCGCTATGTACTGGTAATTCGCTATGTGTGCCACGACCTCGCACTGGTCGTGCCGGCAGGGGAGGTCGTCGCGCGCCTCGTACGGGATGCAGCTCTCGTAGACCGCCCCTGAGTCCCGGAACACCTCGTAGGCCGAGAAGAGCCACCCACCGCCGCAGTCCGCTCCATCGTTGTTGCAATCGATCACCTGCTGTTCGGAGAGATCATCGATCCGTCCGTCATATATCCTGATATGCGCTTCGAGCTGGCCGGTCGCCGCGAAGGCCCAGCAGGAACCGCAGCCACCCTGGTTTTTCGCGGGAGTCGTCCCGTCAAGCAACCGCCAGTCGAACGAGGAGGGGAGTTGCATCGCCGCACCCGCCGGTGGCGAGTAGATCGGCATCCGGCTCAACATCTCCTCGGTAAGGGGTATAAGGCCGAGACGCTGTTTCTTCTCCTCGGCCGAGAGCCGCCCGACCGATGTCGGACCGGCGACCCAGTGTTCACCCTTCTCCTTGATCTGTCTGTTGAGTTCGGCCACTCTTTCCTTCTCGCCCTGTTCCGCCCGCGCCGGCTGGCTGATGATGAACACCGTCGCGAGGGCGGCAAACAGGACGACACGTGTGGTGAAACGTTTGGATCGTGCCATGAAACGACGCTCTCCTTCTCGTCAGGGATAATAACGGTGCGGCTCCGTCACGTCATGCAATTAACAACAAATATTAATTGCATTCTCAATACTATATTATAACATAAATTAAGAAAAATAAACAAGCAAGCATTTTCCGCCAATCCATTTCCCGCTACGGCCTTCCACCGTACCGTGCGAGCCGCTGCCGAACGTGCGGTATCTTTATTGTGCCCCGTCCGTTTCGGCGTCGCACCTTCCCTGAGCCCGTCCCGCGGTTTCGCCCTTGGATTGTCGGCAATTGTTCATTATACTTATCGGAAATTGTAGGACAATACCGGGAAGCGTCCGTGTTCGGCTGCTTCCCTGAAAAGACGAACGGGAGGACAGTTGCATGAAGGAAAAGGTCGAAAAGATTCTGGAGCAAATCCGGCCGAACCTCCAGGCCGACGGCGGCGATATCGAGCTCGTCGATGTCGTGGACGGCGTGGTGAAGGTTCGCCTCAAGGGGAGCTGCGCCGGGTGTCCCATGTCACAGATGACCCTGGCCTTCAGCGTCGAACGGGTGCTGAAAGAGAAATTACCCGAGGTCAAGAGGGTGGAGGCCGTTCCGTTTTAGGAGGTCGCGCCGGGCGAACCGGCAACTTGTTGCGATTGAAACAGTTCGGTTCAAAGCTGCTTATTTCAAACGGGGGAGCGTCACGCTCCCCCGTTTGTCATGCTTCTTGCACGGATGCCGGTGAGAGGTGGAATCCGGTGCCCCATCTAAGCGGAGGAGTGCACAGTGCGATTCATTCGTAGGATTATTGCAATAGGGCGGGGAATCCCCCCCGGTGCCAAATGCTCGTTTATTCGGCGGCTCGGAAACGCGGGGTTTACCTTGCTCGAGCTGTGTATCGTGATCGAGATCATCGGTTTTCTCTCGACGATCGTGCTCGCGAACTTCTACAAGTCGAAGAAGGCGGCCGAGGTCGCGGTGACCGTCCAGAACATTAAGAACATCCAGACGGCCCTCACATCCTACTTCGTGGTGCAGAGCGAGTATCCGGCGACGCTGAATACGATCTGGCTCCAGTTCTACGACGGGAGGATTGCCGAGGACGTCGTGTACATAGGTGGGTCCTCGGCTGACCAGACAGGATGGAATTTCATTCACAGCAACAGCCCGGATATACAGTTCGGCGGTATCACGGGACAGCAGTATGCCCTGAAGAGCAAGAAGAACCTCCTTCCCTACGCGAACTTCATCTACGGCGACGCCGCGACGTCCGCGAAGATCGTTCACTAGAACGCCTTCGCCGGCGTTTTGACAATTCAATCGCGTCATAACCGGCCCCCGGGGGCCGGTTTTTTTAGTACGAATGGACGGTTGCCACGGGCGCGGGTATCTGTTTTATTACGGATACGGGGTGGCGCACCGTACATTCGCGGGCGTGTTGCACCTTGCGTGCTCACTCGCCGACCGGCGGTGCGGGATCATTCACGCCATGGTATGCCCCGGTGGCGCTCCGGAGCGAGGAGGAATGATGAGACGATTCGCGAGGTTCTGTATCCTGTGTGCGCTTGTCGTGGTTTTCCCGTTCATCGTTTCGGGTGAACAGGTGCCCGCAGGCATATCGAAGCTGCACCGCGCCGCGCTCGTGTTCGACGCGCACTGCGACACCGCCATGCGGTTGGTCGGCGGGGAACGGATCGATCTGGGGGAACGCCACGACACCGGTCACATGGATCTCCCGCGCATGGCGGAGGGGGGGCTCGACGCGCAAATCTTCGCCTGCTGGCCCGATCCGGAACTTCCCGCGGAGGAATATATAAAGAGAACCCTCCAGATGATCGACGGCATGTGGGAGCAGGCGTCGCGCCACCCGGCCGCACTCGAGATAGCGCTCACCGGCGGCGATCTGAAGCGGATCATCGATGGGGGAAGGATCGCGGCGGTCCTCGGCATCGAGGGCGGACATGCGATCATGGGCGATCTCGGGGTGCTGCGTGATTACCACCGCCTCGGCGTGCGGTGCATGACGCTGACCTGGAACAATACCAATGATTGGGCCGACTCGTCGACCGACACGATGCGGTGGGGCGGGCTGAACGAGATGGGCCGCGAGGTGGTGCGGGAGATGGACCGGTTGGGAATGCTCATCGACTGCTCGCACGCCGCGGACAGCACCTTCTTCGATGTCCTGGAGGTCACGGAGAATCCGGTCCTCGTCTCGCACTCGTGCATGCGGGCCCTGTGCGATGTTCCCCGCAACGTGAGTGATGAACAGCTCCGCGCCCTCGGGGAGAACGGCGGTGTGATCTGCATCAATTACTTCCCCGGCTTCCTCGACAAGGGGTACTGGGATACGGTGTCGGTCATGTGGGAGGAGTTCCGAAGCGAGTCCATACGGCTCGCCGGGCAGTACGGTGGGGACCGGGACCGGGCGTGGAAGGAGCTCAGGCCGGAATTCCACAAGCGTATGCGGGGGATTCCCCTCCCCGGCGTTTCGCTCCTCGTCGATCATATCGAGCACGCCGTCTCGATCGCCGGCATGGACCACGTGGGACTCGGATCGGATTTCGACGGGATATCGTACGCGCCGGTGGATCTCGAGGATGTTTCGAAGCTTCCCGCGATCACTGCCGAGCTCTCGCGGCGGGGATACTCCGATGAGGATATCCGGAAGATCCTCGGCGGCAATCTTCTTCGTTTATTCGAGACGGTCTGCCGGTGAACGGCGGAGTCCCGGGGACGTGCGGCAGAACCGTGTATCTCCATGAACGAAATATTCGGGAACCGAGGGCGGGGTGCGGTTGTTGGAAAGGATACGCGGTTCCCGATCGCTTGACATGAGTGTATCCGGGACATATGTTGAACCATATGACCGTTGATAAACACGAGGACCTGAAATGAACACATCTCTGAAACAGAGCGGGCGTGCACGGCTGAAGGGCGTGGTGTGCCTTGTGGCCGTCCTGCCGGTGATGCTGGGTGGAGCGAGTGGGCTGGTGCTCTGTTTCGACGGGGATGGACACATCGCCATCGAGATCGCCCATGATGACCCATGCGGATCGCACCGGGATACGGGGCACGGTAAGGTTCCGCCGCCCGCCGGTTCACCCGGTACCGTGGCGCTGGATTACGGCTGCTTCGATGTACCGATCTCGATGCCCGGTCCCCTCCAGCAGGTGTATTACCACTCGCTCTCCGGTGATGGCGGCGGCCGTGAGGGGATTCCCCAGCCGGTCCGCCTGCTGCACGGATTTGTCGACACCGCATCCGGGCATGAGGCCGTGCGGGGAGCGGTTCTCCGGTCACCCCTTCCCATTCGTCATTCGCTCCTCGAACACCGCACAACGGTGCTGTTGATCTGAACATTCTCTCCAGCAATGTAATTGTCTGATTTCACGTGCGACGGTGCGCCGGGTGATGGCGAGTGCCGGACCGGCCGCGTTCTCCGGCCCTCGCGATACACGTGATACCCGATCGTGGAGGATTGCATGAAATGTGAATTGATCTATGTATCGAGCGTTTTTCTTTTCATCGTGCTTGCCGGGTGTGCATCCGTGGATATCGACGGGGCGTTCCCGGAACCGCGGCCGCTGGGCGGCGGTCTCATCGGGGATCCGGATGCTCCGCCGACCGGCCGCGGCCCCGGTACGGCGGTTGAGGCGGATGAGCCGGTCGATACGCTGACACTCGGAAGGGCGCTCACGCTGGCACTTCTCGGGAATCCGACGCTCGCGGCCTACTCGTGGGAGCGGCGCGCGAGGGAGGCGCATGCATTGCAATCGCGTCTTCTCCCCAATCCGGAGCTGGATGTCGAGATCGAGAACGTGGACGGCGGTGCGCCGGGCGGCGCGTTCAGCGTCGCGGAGACAACGATTCTCATCAACCAGCTCCTCGAGACGGGAGGCAAGCGCGGGAAACGCGCCCGTTACTCGGCTCTCGAGGCCGACCGCGCCGGATGGGATTACGAGGCGAAGCGTCTCGATATTCTCACGGAAACGGCCGCCGCCTTCGTCGGCGTGCTCGCCGCGCAGGAGCGGGTGCTTCTCGCCGAGAAGGTGTACCGTCTCTCGGATGATCTGTTCTCGGTTGTCTCGGCACGGGTCGAGGCGGGCAAGGTCTCCCCCCTGGATACGGCAAAGGCTTCCGTGGAGCGTTCCCTGAATCGCATACAGGTAGCACGGGAGCTGAGCAGGCTCGACGCGGCGAGAAAACGGCTCACGTCCTTCTGGGGCGCCGCGAATCCGCACTTTTCCCGCGCCGCCGGGGAGTTCGCCGTTGCCGATACGCTTCCGGCGGCCGGTCTCCTCGACGGTCTCGTCGATCAGAGTCCGGAGGTAGCGCGGTGGAACACGGAGATGGAACACCGGCGCGCGGCGCTCTCACTCGAGAGGGCCGGCCGGTTTCCCGATCTGACGGTGGGAGCCGGTATTCGCCTGTTCGAGGAGACGGATGATCGAATGCTCGTGTTCGGATTGTCCGTCCCCGTTCCGCTCTTCGATCGGAACCAGGGGAATGTGCGGGAGGCGGAATACCACCTCGCCAGGGCGAGGGAGGAGCGGCGGAGCAGCATCGTCGCCGCCAGGGTGCAACTGGCCGAGGCCGTCGGAGCGCTGCAATTCGCTCACTCGGAGGTACTCGCCCTGGAAAATGCCGTGCTGCCCGCGGCGGCGCAGGCACTCGAGGCGGCCCGTGAGGGATACCGGCGTGGAAAGTTCGGAATCAGGGATGTCCTGGATGCTCAGCAAACCTTTGCCGAGGTGAGATACCGGTACATCGACGCTTTCGTCGAATATCACCGGGCGTTGACCGGCGTCGAACGCTTGATCGGGCAGGGCCTGGAGACAATCGGACTTGAAGATGCAAAACCGTGAAGGAGCCATGACATGATCCGGAAGAACGCCGCTATTGGCCTTGTATTGATCCTGGGATTCGCGGTGCTGGCCGGCGGTATCGCCGGGTGCGGAGAATCGGGTGAGCGTCGCGTGGAAGGCGACCATGACGATCACGCACATGCCGGGGGGGACGGGGAACACGATCCCGCACCCGTTCTTGAGATGACGGAGCACGAGATGGAGGAGCTGGGGATCGACGTGCTCGTAGCCGTTCCGGGAACAATAGGGCGGACGGTCGAGCTTCCCGGCGAGATTGTACTGAATGCTGATCGTGTCGTTCATATCATTCCCCGCGTGGGGGGGATCGTCCGTGAGGTCCGCAAACGTCTCGGAGACGATGTGACGGAGGGTGAGATAATGGCGGTCATCGAGAGCCGCGAGTTGGCGGACGCCACGGCCGAATACCTCGCCTCGCGCGAGCGTCGTGCCATGGCCCTGACCGTTTTCGATCGGGAGGAGGCTCTCTGGCAGAAAAAAATTTCGAGCGAGCAGGAGTTCCTGGATGCCAAGAGGGAATTGATGGAGGCGCGCATCGCGAATCGTGCCGCCGAGCAGAAACTCCTCGCGCTCGGACTCTCCACGGACGCACTCGAGCGCCTGCCCGCGCAGCCCGGATCGAACCTGACGCGGAACGAAATTCGCTCACCGGTGGGGGGGACGGTCATTCGCAAACAGATAGGGCTCGGTGAGGCGCTCGGGGGGGACGCCGAGGTCTATGTCGTGGCCGATCTCGGAACCGTCTGGGTGGATATAAGTGTCTACCAGGGCGATCTTCCGTTCGTGAAACCGGGGCAACGGGTCTTTATCGCCGTCGGCGACGGCGCGCCGCCCATCGAGGGGGTCATCGATTACGTCGGTCCCATTCTCGGGGAAGAAACGAGAACGGCCCTCGCGAGGGTGATACTGCCGAATCCGGCGGGGCGCCTGCGCCCGGGGGCATTCGTGACCGCCACCGTTTTTCTCGATGAGGTCAACGTTCCGGTCGTGGTTCCGGAGGATGCCGTGCAGGATCTTGACGGTGAGCCGGTCGTCTTCGTGTGGACCGGTTCGGGTTTTGAGGCCGGTATCGTCACGACCGGCCGCATGTCCGGTGGTGCCGTCGAGATCGTTTCCGGCCTCGATCCGGGACAGCGATACGCGGCGGCCGGTGCATTCAATCTCAAGGCGAAGCTCGTGACCGGCTCGATGGACGCTCATGCCGGGCACGGGCACTAGGAGGGGCGCTATGGACAGGAAGGCAGTTCGTTTTTCGCTCCGGTACCGCTTTCTCGTGATTCTGGTATTCCTCGGAATCCTCGTTCTGGGAATTTATAAATATAACACCCTACCGGTCGACGCGTTTCCCGACATTTCGCCCATCATGGTTCCGATCTTCGCCGAGGCGCACGGTATGGCGCCCGAGGAGATAGAACGTCTCATCACCTTTCCGATCGAATCGAAGATGAACGGCCTGCCCGGGGTGACCGAGATCAAATCCACTTCGGCGTTCGGCCTCTCGGCCGTTTACGTCTATTTCGATGACGCCGTCGATATCTATTTCGCCAGGCAGATCGTCGCGGAGCGATTGGCGAATGCGATCACCGACCTGCCCGAGATGCACGAGCCGCCGAAACTGGGACCGATCTCGACAGGCCTGGGGCAGATCTTCATCTACTACCTGACCATCGATGAGGGCGCCGACACGGAGGGAAAACCCCCCGATGTCTACCTGCGCGAGATCAACGACTGGGTCGTCAAGTACCAGCTCCAGACCGTGCCCGGAGTAACGGACATTCTCTCCATCGGCGGGCACGTGTTGCAGTACCAGATCAGGATCGATCCGTACGCGCTGGCAAAGTACGGTGTCAGTCTCGAGCAGCTGATCGAGGCGGTCACGGAGAACAACCGGAACGTCGGCGGTCAGTTCATGGTGCTGGGACGGGAGGAACATCTCGTCAGGGGTATCGGGCTGGTCCGTAATCTCGAGGACATACGGAAAATCCATATCAGGACGTCCGGTGGCGTACCCATCAAGATCGGTGACGTCGCCGACGTGGCATACGGGCGGGAGATACGAAGGGGCGTCGTCTCGCGGAACGGCGTTCAGGAGGTCGTTTCCGGCATGGTGCTCCAGCTGTTCGGCGAGAACACGTCCGAGGTGATAGCACGCCTCTACGAGAAGGTGCCCGCGGTGCAGGCCTCCCTCCCCGGGGGGGTGCACCTCGTTCCCTACTACGAACAGGCCGAGCTCGTGAATCAGGCGACGTGGACCGTCAAGAGGGCGCTGCTCATCGGGGCGGCGCTCGTGCTGATCACGCTGGTCGCATTCCTCGGCAATATTCGCACCGCGCTCATCGTCGGGCTGGCGCTTCCCCTGTGCGCGCTCTTCGCCATCATCTGCATGAGCTACGCCGGCATCTCGGCCAATCTCATGTCACTCGGCGGTATCGCAATCGCGATCGGCATGCTCGGTGACGGCACGATCGTCATGGTGGAGAATATCTTCAGGCGCCTCAATGCGGGCGCCGGCGGTGCGGGGCAGTGCACGGCGGACGTTATTCTGGATGCGGCTCAGGAGGTCAGCCGCCCGATCATCTTTTCGATCGCCATCATCATCATCGTGTTCCTCCCGATATTCACGCTGCAGAGTATCGAGGGCAAGATGTTCTCGCCGATGGCATTCACCTTGACCTTCGCGCTCATCGGCTCCCTCGCGATGGCCATTACAGCGGCGCCCGCGCTATCGACCTATCTTCTTCGGGCCGGGCGTCATCGCGAGTTCGTGATCGTGAGAACACTGAGGGAATCGTACGGGCGGGCGCTTCGCTGGGTTCTTGGGGCCCGGGGGAAAGTCGTCGCGATCTCGGCCGCGGGATTTCTCGCGAGTCTCGCCGTCATACCGCAACTGGGCACCGAGTTCATACCCACCCTCGAGGAAGGATCGATTCTGATCAGCGTCACGATGCCCCCATCCATTTCCCTCGAGGAGGGAACGAGGGCCGTCCAGGAACTGGAAAGGCGCATTCTCGAATACGACGAGGTCGAGGAGGTTGTCTCCCGCGTCGGGCGTCCGGAGGCGGGGAGTCACCCTCACCCGGTGAACTACGCCGAGGTGCATATCGGGCTGAAGCCGGAGCGGGAGTGGAAAAGCCACGATTCCAAACGTGAACTGATCGCCTCGCTGGAGAAACGGCTCGCCTCGTACCCGGGGGTTCAGCTCAACTTCACGCAGCCGATACAGAATGCGTTCGACGAGCTCCTGTCCGGAGTCAGGGCCCAGCTCGCGATCAAGGTGTACGGGGAGGATCTCGAGGTGATTCGCGGCACGGCGATGGATATCCGGAACGCCATCGGTGGGATTCCGGGCCTCGTCGACCTCTCCGTCGAGCAGAGCTTCGGCC
>DATKWS010000022.1:0-19621 GCA_035529435.1 Patescibacteria group bacterium | reverse complement strand
GATGCGTTGATGCGGAAGATCAAGAGCGCGATGACCTACCCGGCCGTCGTCTTCTTCGTCGCCATGGGCGCCACGACGTTCATGCTGCTCTTCATCATTCCGACGTTCGCGAAGATGTTCACGGACTTCGGCGGCACACTCCCCCTCCCGACGAGGATCGTGATGGGGGTCAGCAATTTCCTGCGGGCCAACTGGTGGCTGCTCATCGGCGCCGTCGTCGGCGGGTACTTCCTGTTCCGCCGGTATTACAAGACGCAGCGGGGCAAGTACAACATCGATAAGGGACTCCTGAATGTACCGGTGCTCGGTTCCGTGATCCGCAAGGGCGCCGTCGCCCGGTTCACCAGGACGCTCGGGACGCTCATCTCGAGCGGAGTGCCGATCCTGAACGGCCTCGAGATCACCGCCAGGACGGCGGGAAACAAGGTCATCGAGGAAGCGATCATGGAGACCAGAAAGAGCATCAGCGAAGGCAACACGATAGCCGAACCGCTCAAGGACAGCGGCGTTTTTCCACCGATGGTGGTGCAGATGATCGCCGTCGGCGAGCAGACCGGTGCGCTGGACGAGATGCTCGACAAGATCGCCGACTTCTACGACAGCGAGGTCGATACGGCCGTCAGTGCCCTCACGGCGATCATCGAGCCGTTGATGATCGTTTTCATGGGCGGGATCGTCGGCGGCATGTTGATCGCCATGTACCTGCCGATGTTCAAGCTCGTATCCGTCGTGTCCGGAGGATAAGGATAAAGAGAATGGTCGATATTCCGCGTGCGCTGTCTCGAGAGGGCGAACTCAAATTCCGCAAGCTGACCGTAATCCGGTTCGTTGTTGCGACCCTTATCATTGGCGCCGCCATTACGGTGCTCCAGCGGGATAACAGGGAACTGTCCGTGATCGCGCTGTACAGCCTGCTGGGAGTTTCATACTTCAGCTCGGGTTCGGTCTACATCGCGTACCGGTGCGGGGCCTCCTTCAAATCCCTTCTCTGGATGCTGACCGGCATCGATCTGCTCATTCTCACGATGATTATCCACCACAGCGGAGGATCGGCTTCCTACTTCTCGATTCTTTACATTATTCCGGTCCTGGTGGGGGGCAGCTACTTTCAGACCATCGGGGGGCTCACCGTGGCCTCCATAGCAACCTTGGTTTACGTTATGTACAGCCTCCTCGAGTTGGGCGGCTTCATCTCGTCCCCTGAATGGACGTGGATGCCGCTGCGGGGGGGCATCTATCACCCGCTGCTCCGATGTTACCTCCACGTGGCGGTGTTCGTGGTGGCGGGTGTGGCGAGCGGCTACATCTCGAAGCGCGTGCTGAGCAAGGGGAAGGAACTGGCCGATCGGGAGCGGGAGATACGCCACATGCAGCTCAGTACGGACAGTATCGTCTCGAATATGAACAGCGGGCTCATCGTCACCGACATGTCCGGAGAGATTCTTTCGGTCAATCCGGCGGCGCTGTCGATCCTAAAACTTCGCGAGGATGAGCTCAAGGGGTTGCGTGTATCGGAAATCGACCACTGCCTCGAACCGCTCGCGAGGGAACTCTCGCTCGCCCTCTCGACCGGTGTGCCGCGCCAGCGGCACGAGCTCGAGATTGTGAGACCGGACGGCGAGAAGCTCCCGTTGGGCATCAGCATCTCGCTTCTCACGAGTGAGGAGAGGAGCACCCAGGGCCTCATCGCGCTCTTCCAGGATCTCACCGAGGTTCACCGTATACGCGAGAGGATCAGGCAGGCCGACAAGATGGCCGCCATCGGGGAGCTGTCGGCCGCCATCGCGCACGAGATCCGCGCCCCGCTCGCGACGATCTGCGGATCGATAGAGATGCTCAACGGCGAGCTCGAGTTGAGTGGTGAACACAGGACGCTGATGGGGCTGATCACGAAGGAGGCCGCGCGGCTGGATAACATTATCACCGATTTCCTGGAGTACGCGCGGGTTCGGAGGCCTTCATTCACCCCTGTCGATATCACGCGTTGCGTCGAGGAGATAGTCATGCTCCTCGAGCATTCACCGGTCCGCCGCGATACCATATCGATACGGGTCAGGAGCGGAGCCAAGAACTTGAGTATATGCGCGGATGACGAACAGATCAGGCAGGTGTTCATGAATCTCGGGATGAACGCGTGCGAGGCGATGCGCGAGGGAGGTACGCTCGACATAACCATCGATCGTGTGGATGCACGGCTCGGGGAAAACGATACGTGCACGGAGTGTGTCCGTATAACATTCACCAACGACGGCCCTCCCATTCTCGATACTGTGCTGCCCCATATCTTCGAGCCGTTCTATACGACCAAAAGCAGTGGTACCGGTCTCGGACTGGCCATCGCGGCAAGGATCGTCGAAAGTCACGCCGGATGCATCGAGGTGGAGCGAACGGCCGCCGGCACCACGGAGTTCAGCGTCGTGCTGCCGGTCTACGTGACCAACGGCGTGAGAGACAAGGAAATCGAAGCCGAACAACTCGTTGAAGTATAGTCTGTTAACTTGGGGGTGTACCTGAATGGCAGGTGAGAGGATTCTGATTGTCGATGACGAGAAGAGTATGTGCCAGTACCTGTCGATCATGTTGAAAAAGGACGGGTACCAGGTAAAGACGTGCCACGAAGGGAAGAAGGCGGTCGAGTACGCGCGGAGCTCCACCTTCGATGTGGTGATCACCGATATCCGCATGGAGGGGATGGACGGGATCGAAGTGCTCTCGGCGATCAAGGAGATCGACTGCACGGTCCCCGTCATCATTATGACCGCGTACGCTTCCCAGAAGACCGCCATCGATGCTTTGAACAAGGGGGCGTTCTACTACCTCGTCAAACGCGCCGCAAAGAACGAAGAGATCAAGATGGTCATTCGCAACGCTCTCGACATACATCGTGTGAAGAACGAGAACTCGTTCCTGCGCAAGCAGCTCAAGAAATCCGATTTTTCCAAGGAGATCATCGGCAAGAGCGAGGAGATAGAGGCAGTGTTCAACCTCGTCGACAAGGTCGCCGATACGGACAGCACGATTCTGGTCTGCGGGGAGAGCGGGACGGGCAAGGAGCTGATCGCCAAGGCGATTCACAGCCGGAGCAGCAGGACCAACAATCCATTCGTTTCCATCAACTGCGGCGCGCTTCCCGAGAATCTCCTCGAGAGCGAGCTCTTCGGACACGTGAAGGGAAGCTTTACCGGTGCGATCAGGGACAAAGACGGCCTCTTCAAGGTCGCCAACGGGGGCACATTCTTTCTCGACGAGGTCGGTGAAACATCCCCCGCAATCCAGGTGAAGCTGCTCAGGGTCCTGCAGGAGCGGGAAATCATCCCCGTGGGCGGAACCTCGCCCATCAAGGTGAGCGTACGGCTCGTCGCCGCGACCAACGCGGATCTCGAGCGGGCCGTACAGGAGAACCGGTTCCGGGCCGATCTGTATTACCGCCTGAACGTGATACCGATTGTTATTCCTCCCCTCCGGGAACGGCAGGACGATATACCTCTTCTCGTCGAGCACTTTCTCACGTACGCCTCGGAGCGGACGGGACGCAGGAAGACGATGTCGAAAGAGGCGATGAATTTCCTGATCAACTACGATTGGCCGGGCAACGTACGTGAACTGGAGAATGTAATCGAGCGTGCGGTCATCCTCCAGGAGGAAGAGCTGATCCAGCCCGATGATCTTCCCGAGAAGGTGAGGAACTTCTCGCCAAACCGGAGCAAGCTCATTGTCGATAAGTCCCAGATGACCCTCGAAGAGCTGGAGAAGGAATATCTGATTTCAGTCCTCGACACGACCAACTGGCAGAAGAAAAAGGCAAGCTCGATTCTCGGGATCAATGCCTCGACACTCTACCGGAAGATACAGCGATACGGTCTCGACAGGGAAAAGTTGAAACAGAACTAGAAATCCGCACTCCATTGCATTTTTAGAGGACTGTTGGCATTTCACAATTTGAAACGGAACGTATACAATGCACGAAGGCTTACAATATGATGAATAATAATGACTTAGGGTTTTTCTGATAGGATTGTCGATTGGCACACACCTTGCGAAAAACCAACGTGCGTACCGGTCGGGAACGGTCGGGATAGGCAAAAAACAGCGGTTTTGAGTAACCGTGCAACAAGAGGAAATCAAGGCCGTTGGCTTTGATACAACCGAAAGAAGGAGGTGCTCGAATGAACAACAAGGGTTTTACCCTCATCGAGCTCATGATTGTCGTGGTCATTATTGGTATTCTCGCCGCGATCGCGATTCCGAACTTCATCAACATGCAGGCGAGAGCCAAAGAAGCCTCCGTCAAGTCGAACTGTCACACGGTGCAGCTTGCCGCCGAGGACTTCGCGGTCCAGAGCGACGGTGTGTACGCGGGTACTCTGGCTGATGTCACGCCGAGCGGTGACAATATCATCGATATGCTCCCCGGCGGCATTAACCTTACGAATCCCTTCGACAGAGGCATTGATCAGCCGATCGACGGCGTGGCCGCCGGAGAAGGCGAAACGGGATACGTCGTTGTCGCTCCCTCCGGTACCAACATCGGCTACTCGATTACCGGCTGTGGAAAGGACGGCAACACGATCATAACGCTGACGAGCGGTCAGTAAGATCTCCGGCGTATAGAAGCAAAAATGAGAGGGCGGCTCACGCGGGCCGCCCTTTTTTATGTCTTTTGGGCATGATACCTGACCTTAATCCGTCAATACTGTCGTCGTTGATGGACCGGCCGGGCGCGTAGGGACGGCGGCCGACGGCGAGTTCCGCAGCGCACCGGCACGCCACGGCGTGTGATCTCTCGGGATACATCGCTTCCACGCCGGTGCGCGAGGACTGTTTGAGCCGGAGCGCCCCCGTCCCGGCGCCCGGCCAAACATTCACTACACAAGAATGACGGATTAAGGCTGAATATCGACGTATTCCATCGCGTTTGATAAGCAGCGGTCCGGTAGGATCGCCGCTTTTATTTCACGGCTTTTGGGAATGAATTCTGCATACCATGTATTCTGCACCTGGAATGCACGGCCGGGGTACGGATATTTACCACGGCGTACAAATTGTGGTCACACATCGATTCGCCGCACGGGCGGAGCAGCGCTGATTGAGCGATCGAGGATGGAACTATGGATGTTCTGAGGGTTGAAGACGTGAGCAAATCGTTCCGCGGCGACATGAGCTTTCGTTCGCGGGAAGTTCTGCACGGTGTTTCTTTTTCCGTCGGGGTCGGTGAGATTCTCGGCTTTCTCGGTCCCAACGGCGCGGGAAAGACGACGACGATCAAGATCATACTGGGACTCCTGCGTCCCGATGGGGGGCACGTGGAGATATTCGGCAACCTGATATCCGACAGGTCCGTCATGTCCCATGTCGGTTTTCTTCCCGAAACGCCCTACTTCTTCCCGCATCTCTCGCTGCGCGAGTTTCTCTCGTTCTGCGGCCGGATGAGCGGTATGCACGGCGGACCGCTTCCCGGCCGGATCGAACAGGTTGCCGCGATGGTCGGGCTCCAGGGGAGACTCGGACAGCGCCTGAAGGGTTTTTCGAAGGGGATGATTCAGCGAGCCGGTCTGGCCCAGGCGATCCTTCACGATCCCGAGCTGCTGATACTCGATGAACCGTTTTCGGGGCTCGATCCGCTGGGCCGCATCATGGTGCGTGATATCCTCGTCGATCTTCGAGCCCGCGGAAAAACGATATTTTTCTCTTCGCACATCCTGCCCGATATGGAGGTGTTGTGCAATCGTACCTGTATCATACGTGACGGCAGGATCGTGAGAACGGTGAGTCTCGACGAGCTGATTCGCATGGGAGGGGGAGCGGTCGAGGTGACCGCGAGAGGGTGCAGCGAGACCTGTTTCGAGAAAATCGATAGGTATATCGAATCGAAGACCATATCCGGGGAAGAAGTATTTCTGGTGGTCGGGGAGCAACGGAATGTCAGAGAGGTGATTCGACACATCAGCGCATCCGATGCCGAGATCATCAGGGTGGCCAGCCAGCACCTCTCCCTTGAGAATATTTTTCTCAATGAGGTGAAACCCCCGGCGATACCAGAAGTGATGCGTAGCAACAGGGAGAAACCGACCCCGGTCCGATCGTGAGGCCCGTGCATGACGAAAGTTTACAGTATAGCGTTGAATACGTTCAGGGAATCGATACGGCAGAAGCTGCTCTGCGTCTCGCTTGTCTTCGGTGGAATCTTTCTCGCGAGCACGTACGTGCTGTCTCCCCTCGCCGTCGGCGCCAGGGAAAAGATCATGACCGACGTGGGACTCGCCGCCATCTCGATACTCGGCGTGCTCACCGCCGTCCTGGTCGGCAGTACGCTCGTGCACAAGGAGGTCGAGAAACGGGCCGTCTTCATGGTGCTGACGCGGCCGGTGCCGCGGTACCAGTACCTGCTCGGCAAGTTTGCCGGCATCGTCGCCGCCATTGTGCTGATGATAACGGTCATGGCGGGACTGATGGCCGCGACGGTGGCGCTGGGACGCGGATTTCTCCGACCGGCCATGTTCGCGGCCGTCTACCTCTCGACGCTCGAGGTGGCGGTCATATGCGCCGTAGTGATCTTCTTCAGCACATTCACCACGCCCATCCTCACCTCGTTTTTCACGCTGTGTCTGTTCGCCGCCGGGAGCCTGAGCAACGATCTGCGTGTCTTCGCCGAGAAGTTCGGCGGTTCGTTCATGAAGATCGCCATGGAAGTATTCTATTACATCCTGCCGAATCTCAGGGTGTTCAATCTCAGGCACGAGGCGGTCCACGATCTCCACTTCAGTATATCCGATCTGTTCATGGCGACCGTTTACGCCGCCGCATACTGCAGCGTACTTCTGTTTTTCGCACATCTCGTCTTCAGAAGGCGTGAATTCTCGTGAGGACCGGGTGATGAAACGGAGAACCATCGAGATCGTCATCGCTCTCCTGTTGCTTCTGTTCCTCTATTACTCGGCGCTCAGCGTCGAGGACCTCTCGCAGAAAAAACACAGGCTCGAGGTTCTGTACCTGCCGTCGGGACGTTTCGTGAAGCAGATCGCACTGGGATACCGGAACCTCGCCGCCGATATTCTCTGGTTCAGAACGGTACAGTACTACGGATCGTACCGGATGGGGGAGAATGAGCTCGCCCTGTTCAACCATCTCGTCGATGTCATAACGGACCTCGATCCGCAGTTCGTATTTGCGTATCTCTTCGGCGCCCTGATCATCGCCGAGGATCTGGGCTACTTCAAGGAGGGGATCAGGTTTCTCGAGAAGGGGATCCGGAACAATCCGAACGACTGGTGGTTGATGTTCGAGATGGGATTTCTGTACTACGTCGACGCACGCGATTACACCGAGGCGATGCGATACTTCGACAGGGCTTCCCGGATGCCCGGCGCCGATGGTATCGCGGCCCGTTTTGCAGCCTTCGTCGCGGCCAAGGGCGGTCATGCAGAAACGAGCATCGCCATGTGGGAAGAAGTGGCACGGACGTCCGAAAATCCTCATATACGGGATCTCGC
This sequence comes from Patescibacteria group bacterium, assembly GCA_035529435.1. Classification (GTDB taxonomy): domain Bacteria; phylum Krumholzibacteriota; class Krumholzibacteriia; order Krumholzibacteriales; family Krumholzibacteriaceae; genus DATKWS01. The sequence goes on along the minus strand of DATKWS010000022.1, from coordinate 12,131 downwards.
GGAGCGCTACATAGAAAAGCTCAACGGTGAACTGGATGCAACCGATCCGGTCGGAGAGCATGAACCGGCAAAGCAAAAAACCGATCTGCCCCGTCAAGCGGATCAAGATTCGAGCGTGTATTGAATCTCATCGTATCGATATCAGTGATTGTTTTTGGCCTGATCGTGGGCAGTTTCCTCAACGTGGTCATCTACCGGCTTCCGGAAGGCCGGTCGGTGGTGAGGCCCCGCTCGTACTGCCCCTCGTGCCGGAAGGCGATACCGTGGTACGAGAATATCCCGGTGGCGAGCTTTCTCCTCCTGGGCGGCAGGTGCAGCGGGTGCGGCGCGCCGATTTCCCCGCGCTATGTTATTGTCGAGGCGGCCGGAGGGGCGCTTGCCTACCTGACCGTGCTGCGTTTCGGGGTCGGCATCCATGCGGTTTTCGTGTTCTCTTTCCTGATGGCACTCGTTGCCATCACGATCATCGACTGGAAGCACCGCATCATTCCGGACTCGATCAGCCTCCCGTTCATACTGATCGGTATCGCGTGGAGCTTCATGAGCCCCGAGCTCACTCCGCTCAGCTCGGTGCTCGGGGCCGTTGCGGGTAGCGGAGGATTGTATGCCGTCGGTGTCGTGTACCGTCTGGCGCGGCATTCCGAGGGGATGGGGGGAGGAGATGTCAAACTGATGGCGATGGTCGGTGCATTTCTCGGGGTCCAGCTCGTCCTGCCCGTGGTACTGATCGCATCGTTTTTTGGATCGTTGTACGGCATCGCACTGATGAGAGGCGGTGGGAATGCCAGGACAGCCGTCGCCTTCGGATCCTTCCTCGCTCCCGCCGCGGCCTTCTGCACGTTCTTCGGAACCTATCTACTTTCCTGGTACTTGCAGCGTTTTTGAACGTCTGGCACTTTGCACAGAAATCTTGCATATCCTCAGGTCGTTGGAGGGCACAAGACAGGCGGGCATATTCTAATGCTTTGGTAAATAATGAATTATACGCATTCTATCTTGGTCTGCGTTGGCACGCTTGTTGCGTACTTCGAACGGAAGAAGAGTTGGTTCCAAGGATTCATTGTGAAGTGAAAACGACGAATTCGGATATAGACCGTTGATATGAGAAACCGGGCAATACTGTTTCTGGCCATTAAAAGGTTGGTGCACGAATGATCTCATTACCTTTCAAGCGGAAATCCTCCACCATCGGTCTTGATATCGGCTCGAGTCTTATCAAGATCGTTGAGATCGACCACTCCGGTAGCAGCCCGAAGATTGTCCACTTCGGTTTCACGAAGCTTGTCCCCGAGGCGATCGTCGAGGGCGAGATCATGGACCGTGACCTCGTGATTGAAGGGATTCGGGAATGCGTGGAGCAGTCGGGGATCACGAACCAGGATGTCGTCTCGGCCGTTTCGGGCCGTGCCGTCATCGTCAAGAAGGTTGTTATGGACAGGATGCCCCCCGAGGATGCGCAGGAGGCGATCTTCTGGGAAGCCGAGCAACACGTCCCCTTCGATGTCGATGATGTCTGCCTCGATTTCCAGATTCTCCGGGAAGACGTCGGTGCCAACCAGATGGAGGTACTGCTCGTCGCGGCGAAGAAGGACATGGTCAATCTTCACGCGAGCCTGATCAGGGACGCGGGTCTGAGCCCCGTTATCATCGATGTCGATTCGTTCGCCGTGCAGAATTGCTTCGAGGTCAATCGCGCCGGATACGAGCAGGATGACCAGAAGGTAATCGGCCTGATCAACGTGGGCAGCGACGTCACGAATATCAATATCATCCAGGCAAACAGCCCCCACTTCACGAGGGACATCAGTATCGGCAGCAATAACTTCATAGCCGCTCTCCAGAAGGAACTGGGTATCGATTACGAACGAGGCCAGAGTATCGTCTCCGGGGAACTCGGGGACAGCAGCGAAGGGAAGGTCAAGTCGATCATCAAAAAGAGCGCCGAGGATCTGTCGCTGGGTATCGAGCGCAGTGTTTCCTTCCTGAAAGCCGCCGGTGATGCGGAAAAGATCGACGAGATCGTTCTGAGTGGCGGTGGAGCGCGCATACCGTTTCTGAAGGAGATTCTCTCCGAAAAGCACGGTGCCGAGCTCTCGATTCATAATCCGCTCGAGGGTGTGGATTGTGAGGAGGGGATATTCGGTGAGTACGAGGAAGATATCGACAAGATAGCTCCGTTGTTGACTGTGGGAATTGGTCTCGCTTTGAGAAAGGCGGGGAAACGATGATTAGGATCAATCTCCTTCCACCGGAAGATAGGGTAAAGAAACGTGAATTCCGACTTCCGGAGATGTCCACCGTGTACATGGTGGCAAGCATCACCGTGTTTATCGCAGCGATACTCGTTGTGGGATTCATGCAGAAACACAGGAGCAGTAGCCTGGAGCAAAAGATCGAGGTGGCCGTGGAAGAGCAGAAACGGCTCGCTCCCCAGCTCGCCAAGATCAAGCAGATCACAAAGGAACGTGAGGAGGTCAATCGCAGGCTCAATCTCATCACGTCGCTCGACAAGTATCGCTACTTCCGGGTCAAGCTTCTCAACGACGTGAGTTTCCAGCTGCCGAAGAACTGCTGGTTGACTAGTATATCGGAGCTCTCGCCGAACATGTTCAGCGTGGACGGCTTCGCGTTCTCGAACTACACGGTTGCCGACGTCATGACGAATCTCGAGGTGTCGCCGGTCTTTTCGAGTGTTGATCTCCGTTTCGCCAAGCAGGGGGAGATCAAGGAACGGAAAGTCATGCAGTTCGGTTTGAGCGCAAACACGATACCACAATAAGGAGAAAGGTATTGGCGATGATTGACTTCAAGGATCCACAGGCACAGAAGGCGATCATTATCGGCATTCTGCTGGTCATCGTCGGTTACGTCTACTTTTTCACGTCCTTCATGCCGTTTTTCTACCGGCCGATGAAGGTGAAAATCGAGCGGCTCTCCACCGATTACGAGAAGATGAGCGCGGAGTTGGAGAAGGCTCGAAGAACCGTCGGGAACCTGGAGAAACTCGAAGCCGAATTCGACATGCTGCACGATAAATGGGTGGCGGCCCAGAGCATGCTCCCGCAGGAGAAGGAGGTCGCCAATCTGCTGCGCAGGGTGACGCGCGCGGGAAACCAGGCGGGCGTCGAATTCCTTCTCTTTGAACCCCAGACACCCGTCCAGAAGGAGTTTCTCACGGAAAATCCGGTAAAGGTGAAAATCCACGGGCAGTATCACGAGCTCGGGATCTTTCTTTCCAAGGTTGCGAACCTCGATAGGATCGTCAATGTCTCCGGCCTTCACGTGAAATCGGTCGAGACGAGTGGGGGCAACAAGAAGGGGAAGATACAGGTCTACAATACGATCGAGGCTGAGATGACATTGACGGCGTATACGCTTCTGGAAGGTGGTGAACCTAAGGATGAGGATTCAAAAAAGAGTTCCTAAGAAAACGTGGAAGGTCCTCTGGGGACTCATCGTCCCGGCCCTGTTCCTGATCACGATGGTCGTCCCGATGCTCGTTGTTGCGGAGGAGGAAGGGGCGGAGGAAAAGAACCTTCGTGAAAAAAGGTACTATTACAAGGCGTTCAACCACCAGGATCCCTTCCAGAGCTTGATCGCCGGCGATTTCGAGGAATCGGAGTTCGATCTCGTCGATGTCTACGGTGTCCATCTCGTCGGCATTCTATCCGGTGGGATGGAAAGATTTGCCATGCTCGAGGATAACAACGGGTTTGGATACATATTGAAAGCGGGCGATCCCGTCCGTCACGGAAGTGTCGTATCGGTCGGGGACCGTTCACTAGTAGCACGGGTAACAATGTACGGTCAGACGAGTAGCGTTACCCTCCGTCTGGAGGGGACGAAGGGAAAAGGAGAATAACATGCTCAGTATCCGCAAACTCGCTCTGGTTGTTCTCGCTGGTCTGGTGTTGCCGATTTTCGGTATTTCCGCCGGTGAGGTGGAAAGTGAGATCAACAGTCTCAAAGTGGTGCCTTCCGGAAATACCGTCAAGCTCGAGATCGGCACCGTTGGTGACATCAGGTTCGACACCTTCATGATGACCGATCCCGAGCGGTTGGTAATCGATTGTGTCGGTGCCGCATACCGGCTGGACTTCCTCGAGCGGTATGATGAAAATCCGTTGATCCACCGGGTGAGGACGAGCCAGTTTCAGATCGATCCTATGAGGATCACGAGAATCGTAGTCGATCTGAAGAAGAAGGTTAACTACCGTGTTTGGGAAAACGGAAACACCCAAGTGGTGGAGATATCCGAATGCGGAGACGGTGAGACAACCGTTGATGTCGGTATGGCGGAGCTCCGTGAGGCGGCGGTGCCGAACGTCGCCGAGCCCGTCGAGACGACTGCGCCGGAGACTCCGTCTGAAATGACGACGGCCGCCTCGATGGGTCCCGTGCTGCCGCTGGTCGTGTCCGCTGCGGATACCGAGGAAAAGACCGAACGCGGGGAGGCGGAGCAGGCGCCATCCGGCACGGAAGCGCCGGAATCGCCGTGGATCCAGACAGATGATACAAATGGCGAGAGCGAGAAATCCGGTACCAACGAAGGTACGGAGTTCCTCTCGTGGACCGAACCATACACGCGGGGGGCGCCGGCCGGCGGTGGTGGTTACGGTATGGGCTCACGGCGCATCACCCTCGATGTCCAGGGCGCCGATATCAAGACGGTTCTGCGCACGATCGCCGAGTTTGCCGGCGTCAATATCGTGGCGGGTTCGGACGTCAAGGGTGAAGTCAATGTCCATATAAAGGATGCACCGTGGGAAGAGGCGCTTGATATCCTGCTCAGGGCGCACGGTTTCGGGTACCGCGAGGAGTACGGCATGATCCGCGTCGCCGATAATAAAAACCTCATGAAGGAGGAACTCGAGGAGCAGACGGCGGAGAAGAAGAAGGAAGAGCTTCTGCCGCTCCTGACGCGCATCATCTTCGTGCAAAACTCCAACGCGGATGAGCTGAAGGCGGCGTTGGCGAACGTCGTGAGCAGTCGCGGACGCATTGATGTCGATCTCGGAAGCAATTCGTTGATCGTCAATGACATAGATAAGAATGTCGAGAAGATCTCGGAGATGGTGAAAACCCTGGACAGGAAGACATTCCAGGTGGATATCAATGCCAAGCTCGTCGAGGTCGATGTCGAGGCGACGCGGGAACTCGGTATCAACTGGGGTCTGCTGAACCTCCATGCCTCCGGCCTGAGCGGTGTGGCGAGCGCCACGGTCAATGAGGGTATATCGATGTCCTCCGGAACGCTCAAGTTCGGTACGGTCCGTTCCTGGGGTGAGCTGAACGTGATTCTGGAGATGCTCGAAAAGTCCAACAAGGCGAACATCATCTCCAATCCGAGAATCACCACGATGGACAACCGGGAAGCCAGCATCCTCGTCGGCAAGGAAATACCCCTTATCGTTGCTGATGAAGCCGGCAACCCGATCACCGAGCTCACCAAGATCGGTATCATGCTGAGGGTGATTCCGCACGTGAACGCCGACCGCACCATCACGCTCGATCTCCATCCCGAGGTGAGCGAGCTTCAGTCCGAGTCGACGGCGCAGGGCGGCGTGATCATCTCGACGAGTGAAGCCGACACCCGGGTCGTTGTATCGAACGGGGAAACCGCCGTGATCGGTGGTCTCATAAAGAGGGTAACGACAGACGTCAAGAGGGGCATTCCATTCCTCAAGGATGTGCCGATTCTGGGAGGTATCTTCTCCTCCTCGAGCACGACCGACAAGAAACAGGAACTGGTGATCTTTGTAACGCCGACGATAGTGGAATAACCTTGCCCCCTCCACTCACCGTCGTGCCCCCGGGGGTTGTAGCAGCCCCCGGGGGACTTTTTATACGGCGGATTGAGTCGCTGCTTTTTGCTTGCTCCCCTATCAATTGTTCATTATCCTGATAAGTTCCTTGCTGTAGCATGTGATTTGCCGAGGGACTGGTGCCGTGAGAGTCATCGCGGGGGATAAAAAGGGAAGAGCGCTGCGGTCCGGCCGGGGTCCCGTGTACCGGCCTACCACGCAGCTCGTCAAGGGCTCGATATTCGATACACTCGGCGAGGAGACGGCAGGCGCCACGTTTCTCGATCTCTTCGCCGGCTCGGGAGGGATCGGTATAGAGGCCCTGAGCAGGGGGGCGGGCCGGGCCGTATTCGTCGAACAGGATCATCGAATTCTCAAGGCTCTCCGTGCCAACCTTCAGCGATGCGGTTACACGCACGAGCGGGCATTCGTCCGAATGGGCGATGCGATCCGGTATCTGAAAAAACTCGCAGCGGGTGAGGACGTGTTCGATATCATATTCGCCGATCCACCCTATGCGGGCAATATCGCGCAGGAAATCGTTGCGCTGGTGGAGGGCGCGGGACGGACGATCTGCCGCATGCTCGTCGTCGAGCATGGATCGCCCGTCTCTCACGATGAGCATGGCGCCCTTGAGAGATTACAAACGAGAAAATTCGGACAGACGTACGTGACGTACTTTCGATCGAGACGGAGTGGCGAAGAATAGATGAGTGAAAGGAGGTCGGGGAGATTGCATCGTACAGTGGCGCTATACCCGGGTACATTCGATCCCGTAACCTACGGCCATGTCGATCTTGTCAAGCGCGCGGCGAAGGTTTTCGAAAGAGTGATCGTGGCCGTCGCCGCCGGCGTCCACAAATCCCCCTTACTCACCCTGGAGCAGCGATTCACGCTTGCCCGTGAGAGTTTCGGAGAAATCGAAAGGACCGAGGTCGTGACATTTGACGGTCTCCTCGTGGACGAGTTCCGCAAGCAGAACGTCAATGTCGTCATCAGGGGATTACGCGCCGTCTCGGACTTTGAGTACGAGCTGATGATCGCCCTTATGAACCGGAAGCTCGATCCGGAGTTCGAAACGGTGTTTCTCATGCCCAGCGAAAAGTACATCTACCTTCACAGCTCGCTGGTGAAGGAGATCTATCACCTCGGTGGTAAGATAGATTGTCTCGTACCTCCATGCGTGGTGAGATATTTACGGGAATGGAACATCCGCTGAGCGCGGGCACTCTTCAAGGAGGACACAGGTGGCCGGAGTCGTAAGCAAACGTGCGAGCTGCATCGAACCGTCGGTAACGCTGAGTCTGAACACACGAGCGAACGAGCTCAAGGAGAAGGGCGAGGACGTCGTGGCTCTCGCGGCGGGAGAGCCTGATTTCGATACCCCGGATGTGATCAAGGAAGCGGCGATCAAGGCGATCCGGGACGGAAAGACAAAGTATACACCGGCGGCGGGCATCGCACCGCTGCGCACGGCCGTCGCCGAGCACTACACCGAACGTCTCGGCGTCGGGTACACGGCGGGTGAGGTTGTAATCTCGCACGGCGCGAAGCATTCGATCTACAATGCACTGTATGTGCTGACCGATCCGGGAGACGAGGTAATGATACTCTGTCCGTACTGGACGAGTTATCCCGAGATGATAAAGCTCGTCGGCGGCAGGCCCCGGATCGTCGAGCTCGGCGCCGGCACGGGTTACAAACTGACGGTGGACCGGCTGCGCAAGGAGATCGTCGCGGGCAGACCGAAGACGATCCTCTTCAATTCTCCCAGCAATCCGGCGGGCATCGTATACACGCGTGACGAGCTCGAGGCCCTGTTCCGCGTCGTCCGCGATGAAGGTATCGCGGTGATCAGCGACGAAATATACGAGTATCTGACGTTTGCCGGATCGGAGCACTTCTCGCCGGTGACGCTCGTGCCGGAATTGAGGGACCGGACCGTCGTGGTTTCCGGGGTGTCGAAGGGGTATGCGATGACCGGCTGGCGCATCGGGTTCGCCCTGGCGGCCAAGGAGGTCGCGTACCGCATGGGGGCGTTCCAGGCGCACGCGACGGGCTGCCCCAACGCTATCTCGCAATGGGCGGCGCTCAGTGCCATCAAGGACGGGACCGAGGATCGCGAGCGGATGCGTCGTGAATTCGAGAAACGCAAGGAGATGTTCGGGGAGCGTCTCGCCGCCATTCCGGCGATTCAGTATCCGGAACCGGGCGGTGCCTTCTATTTCCTCGTCGATGTCTCTGAGCTGTACGGTCCGTGCGGTGTATCGGGGTCCAGCGAATTCTGCGAGAAGCTGCTCGCCGAGAAGGGACTCCTGCTGATACCGGGTGATGCGTTCGGCTGCGATCGAACGGTCCGGTTCTCGTTCGCGGCGGGTGAGGAGGATCTGCGACGGGCGTTGGATCGCTTTGAGGGTTTCGTCAAGCGTTACGCGCGGTGACGGCGCGCGAGATGGGATGGATATCGGGACGGAACGAAGGATTCGTCGGCTCGCGCGCATGGTGCGCGGCGTGGCCGTGCATACCGAACCACACTACCGGATTGCGTACAGTTACGATGCGACCACACTGAGGGGCCGGTGCGGGGGGGTCGCCTTCCCGTCGGACGGTGAACAGCTGCGGCGTATCGTGCGGGGGGCATGCGAGCTCGGGGTGCCGATCTTCATGCGTGGTGCGGGGACGGGATTCTCGGGAGGCTCGATTCCGCTCGATGGGGGTCTCGTCGTTTCCACCGAACGGCTCACCCGCATCCTCGCGTGGGAGCCGGAGCGCGGCGATATCACCGTCGAGAGCGGCCTCGTCAATAAGGAGCTCCAGGATTTCCTGGATCCCAACGGATATTTTTACCCCCCCGACCCGGCGAGTTTTCGATTTTCCACGATCGGCGGGAACATAGCGGAGAATGCGGGGGGACCCCGCGCGTACAAGTACGGTGTCACGCGGCGGTACGTGCGGTCACTCACATGGATCACGCCGTCGGGTGATATGCTGGAGACGCCTCCCGTGGGGCCGGCGGCACTCCTCGTCGGCGGTGAGGGGACACTCGGCGTCATCTATGCGGCGCGACTTGCGGTACTGGCGCTTCCCGGGGCGTACCGCACGGGACTCGTGGCGGCACCATCGGATCGGGAGGCGGTCAGGGCCGCGGCCGCGCTCCTGTCGGGTGGAATCTGTCCCAGCGTCCTCGAGTTCATAGACGCCAAGACGATGCGGTGTGTCAGCGAGTACCGCAAGATAGCCGGTATCGACGGGGAGAGGGGATACCTGTTCGTGGAGGTCGACGGTTCCGAAGACGAGGTCGACGGTCAATTCGCCCTCCTCGGGGATTTCTGCGCGGGGAGGGGGTACGATCTCCTGGCGGCTCGGAACGGGGAAGAGCGGGAAGCGCTCTGGGAGCTTCGGCGCTCGATCAGCCCGAGCCTCGCGCGGCGCGGCGTCACCAAGATCAACGAGGATATCTCCCTTCCGATCGGACGGATGGAAGAGGCGGTGGCCCTCGCCCATGCCGCCGCCGGGGAGCTCGCCCTCGACTGCTACATCTTCGGACACTGCGGGGACGGCAACCTTCACGTGAACATCATGACCGACAGGCGCCGCCCGGAGGAGATGCAGCGCGTCGAGGCGTTTGTGGAGCGTTTGTTCGAGAAGGTCGCTCATCTCGGCGGCACCCTGAGCGGAGAGCACGGAATCGGCCTGACGAAGGCGCCCTACCTGCATTTCTTTTTTTCACCGGAGGAACGGCGGCTGCAAGGAAACCTGAAACGGTCTATCGACGGCGCCATGATACTCAATCCCGGAAAATATTTCTCGGTACACGAACATGATGTTCATTGATAGAGTCGAAATAGAGATCAAGGCGGGAAACGGCGGCCATGGCTGCGTGAGTTTCCGCAGGGAGAAGCATGTGCCGCGCGGCGGACCGAACGGCGGCAACGGCGGCGACGGCGGCGACATCGTGCTCCGGGTCAATCCCCAGATGAGAACGCTGCTCGATCTCAGGTACCGCACGCGGTATCGGGCGGAGAACGGCCGCCCCGGGCAGGGTTCGCGGAAAACGGGCAGGAACGGCGCCTCGATTACGATCGAAGTTCCCCCCGGTACGGTCGTCGAGGATCGTGGAACGGGGGAGGAGATCGCCGATCTGATGGAGCCAGGAATCGAGTTTTTCGTGGCGCGCGGGGGGAGAGGGGGGAGGGGAAATTACACCTTCCGCTCTCCGGTCGATCAGGCGCCGAGAAAGAGCACGGCGGGCGCCGCCGGCGAGGAGCGGTTGCTGCGCCTTACCCTCAAGCTCATCGCCGATGTCGGACTCGTCGGGTTGCCGAACGCGGGCAAATCGACGCTGCTGCGTTCGCTGAGCGACGCGCATCCGGTCGTCGCTCCCTATCCCTTTTCAACAACCGCGCCGGTGCTGGGGATGGTGCGCGTCGGAGAGCTGGCATCATTCTGCATGGTCGATATTCCCGGCCTGATCGAGGGCGCGCATGAGGGGAAAGGACTCGGTATCGAGTTTCTCCGTCATATCGAGCGGTGCCGGGTGCTTCTCCTTCTCGTCGATGCCGCCGGGGAGGTATCGCCCCAAAGGGCGTACGAACAGCTGATCGAAGAACTGCGCCTCTACAGCGAGCGACTCCTCGAGCGCCCCCGCTTCATCGCACTGAACAAGATCGATCTCGCTCCCGGCGCACAGGTGGAATTCAAGCCGGATGGCAGGGAACGCGTCTTCCACATATCGGCGCTCGCCGGGACGGGTCTTGCGGAACTCGTGCAGGCGCTGTACCGCCTCCTCGACCGGGATGACACTCAGTCCGACGGCGCCGGATCGTAGATCGATCCCACGAAGAGAACCGTCCCGGATTTCTCGTCGCGGATCGCCATGAGAAACGGTCTGTCCAGTATCATCGTGAACGGTTCGGGGCGTTCCTGCACCGCGGTCAGTCGCATCACGACCGCCGTCGCCGCCGCCGCCTCTGTTCCCTCCTCGTTGACCTCGACAAATGTCTTGTGCAGCACATCCCCGATCGAGACGTTCCCACGCGAGAGATCGCACATTCTCGAGAAATCGGCGCGCTCGCTCGAAAAGGCCACTTCCATGCCGAGCGATGCCAGCGCGTCGACGAGGCTCGTTCTGAACTCCAATCGGAGGCGCGGGAGACCGACCGTTCCCTCACGGGACGCGAATCCCTTCATCCAGGTCCGCCAGCTCTCTCCAGTCAGACGGCCGTGGATCGCGTCGAGATCGAGGCCGGGCTTGGGCAGGAACAGGTACATGCGCATCGATTCATCCCCGTACGGCAGGCCGACCGCCTGCATGTACTCGTTCTCAAGGTACCGGTACCGGCCGGACTGCTCCATCATCGGTACCGTCACGGTCCGCCCATCGCTCAGGTGAAAATCAGTCTCGGCCGTCTTTTCCGGATCGAACGCCTTCGTCCAGATTCCCTTGAAGTAGATCGCATTGACCAGGTATGCGATATCGTCCGGCCTGACATCCCCCACGATATTCTTGATCTTCTCTCTCGTTTTCTCACTGACCCACCCATTGATGCTCGCCGCGTCCAGTACGTTGAACGCATCGGCGGAAAACGTGCGCGTGCTTCTCTCGATGAAATCGGGGTGGAAGGGGAACCCGGGCCGCAGCCACAACGAGTTGGCGATCGATAACTCGATGCCGTGCGCCGCATCCATGAGGCTGTCGAGCAGGGCCCGGTTGGCCTCGTCCCTCACGGCGGCATCCATACCCTCGAGATTCATCACGCGGAGCATCGCTTCCTCCGTCGTCCCGCCGGCCCCTCCCAGCGTCATCGCGAGCGCCATCGCGATGCTCGTCGGCGAGATGAATACGTTTTCGGACGCATACCCGCCCAGGACGTTCGCGTACAGGTCGAATCCGAATGCATTGTAAGCGTGGGTCAGATTCATGATTTCATCCTCGTGGACCCCGCCGGTCGTTTGAGCGCTCGATCCCCCCGTGCAAACGGCGGCGGCCAGCACTACGAGTACCAGGGCTACAAGGATCGGTGAGATGTCACTCACCGTCCGTAATTCAGCGAATTTCATCGTGCGGACCTCCGGTACGATCCCCCCTGCGTCCGTGCGGCTCGATGTTCGTGGCCGCCGGTAGAATTTGACACGTTCATTCCATTGTACAACGTGGGATGCCTCAAATTCCATATGAATACGGTATCGATTCCGAGCCGCGTCTACAGTCCTGTACATTTGACGCTGATAATGAATTGTGTTATAATCGATTGTAATTCAAAACAGTTCCACGAGACTCGTGGAATGTGGAGACGTATTACATAAATTAGCGTAACAGCCGGTGTT
>DATKWS010000021.1:0-10252 GCA_035529435.1 Patescibacteria group bacterium | reverse complement strand
TCCGCGAAGCCGGACACTACAACGTGACCTGGAATGGTGAGAACAACCATGGTAACAAGGTCGCCAGTGGTGTCTACTTCTTCAAGATGAATACCGCGGACTACGAGAAGACCAACAAGATGGTGCTCATGCGCTAACCTTCTTGGTTGACTCGATCAGCAGCCGAGAGGCCGGGGAGACGGCTCCCCGGCCTCTCGCTGTTCATCGCATCGGTGGTGCGCGATTCGGCGAAGGTGCCGCTGATGAAGTGGATCAATCAAAGATTGAGTTTCGTAATGGTTTATGCTACAATACAATAATAGGATTCCGAATGGGAAGGGAGGAGATGTTGCAGGACGATCAGTTGAACAAGGAGCTGATTGAACGTGCCGAGGATCTTATCCTGCGGCTGCGTGATGTACATTCATGCCGGATTTCCACCGATGAGACCGGCGCGGTATCCGAGGTGCATGTGGTCGCCACCACGGAGCGGTCCCCGAAGAGAATAGCCCGTGATGTCGAGACCTGCCTCAAGGCGGGACTCAATCTGGAGATCGATTACCGCAAGATCGGGGTGGTCATCATAGATCCAATGAAGGAGACCGATCCCGCGAAACGGGGGGAAGCCTCCTACGAGGGGATCGGTCCGGCCGGCGATGAGGATACCGATCGGATCGTCGAGGAACGGCTCGCCGAATTTACCGGCGCGGCGGGAGGACATACCGATGAGACCGCGCCGGCGGGAATGGAACCGGCGGAGATGCCTCTCGAAGGAATCGGGGGGGACTATACGCCGCCCGGAGAACCGCCGGATACCGAATCCGGCTGGGAACAGATGCCGTCCGGGGAAACACCATCGATTCAGGAGCCCATCATGGAGAAGGAACCCGGGAAAGAACAGGAGCGTGGAGTCCAGCCCGCCGGAGAAGGTGCCGCACTGGAATTCCTCGAGCAGGATGCGCGGGTTCGGTTTGCAGGCCTGCGGCTCAGCATAGAGGAGACGAGGGTCGACGCCGAGGTAAAACTCAAAAAGAACGGACTCGAGGTCATCGGCTGCCTCGGCGGCTACCGGACGAGCGGGCCGATGTACGAGACTATAGCCGGAGCGACGGTACACGCCCTCACGGAACTCCTTGACGAGCGTTTCCATCTGTGTTTATCTACCGTCAAGGAGTTAGAGGTATCCGGCAGCAGGGCGCTGCTCGCCGTGGTCGATGTGATCGACGGGCGGGCCGTGCGGAGTTTTGCAGGTTGCGTGTTCGTGGGCCGGGATTCCAACGAGGCTGCGGTGCTCGCCGTTCTCGATGCGTTGAACCGGCCGTCAGGCAGATGGAAATCCCGAATCGACATACATTACCGGATCAGGTAGCCGTTCATGATAACATCCTGTCATTAAAACAGTTCTCCCGTATCAACATGTGTTTGCTCGTGCTGCAACAGACGATGACGTTCGTTTCCCAATCGCTTGGCATGGAAACTGCTGCCAAAAACATGCTATTCATGCATGGCGCAGGATGGTAGTGTGCACCGATAAACAAGATCGATTCACGGGTGTGATTTGACGAGCGAATTCAAAAATTCCGGCTGGGCCTTTAAACTGTATTACATCTTGTTTGTCGTCGCGGGCATTCTCTGCGCGGCCTATTTCCTCACCAAGCTTCCATCCGGGTATCTGCGTGATATCATTGTTTTCATCACCCTGATCGTCGTCGCCGATTCCGTTCAGATTTCGCTCCCGCGCGGCGGCGCCTCGATCTACGCCTCTTCCCCGATAGACCTTGCGGGGATCATGCTCTTCGGCCCCGCCGTCATGGTGCTTGTAGAGTCGGTTGCCACGATCATTACCGAGGGTATCCTCCAGCGGAGACCTCTCATCAAGGTCGTGTTCAACGTGCCCCTTCTCGCCCTGACGGTCGGCGTCTCCGGTATCGTGTACCGTTCCTTCGGAAGCCTTGGTTCGTTGGAATCGCCGCTCTTTCTCATCCCGCTCGCCGCGGCTGGAGTCGTGTACTACCTCTTCAACACGTGGTCGGTCGCCCTTGTCATTGCGCTCAAGGACATGAGAAACCCGCTCCACGTGTGGAAACAGAACTACATGTGGAATTTCTTCCACATCCTCGCCTTCGCGCCGGTCGGCGCGGTGATCGCCCTCCTGTATGCGAAATCGGGCATATGGACCATCGCCCTCTTTATCATTCCGCTCTTTCTGGCGCGGTACTCGTTCCAGCTGTATCTCGATATGCGCGAGACGCATATCAACACGATAGCGGCGTTGACATCCGCGCTCGACGCCTCGGATCCCTTCACGCACGGGCATTCCTTCAGGGTGTCCCGTTACGCACTGCGGATCGCCCGCAAGATTGGCCTCTCATCGCGGGATCTCGAGATGCTCGAGTATGCGGCGCTGCTCCACGACATCGGCAAGATATCGGTGCAGAACGACATACTCCTCAAGGTGGGACCGCTCACTGAGGAGGAGTGGAAGGTCCTCCGGGCGCATCCCAACATCGGGGCCGACATCGTCGAACAGCTCAAGTTCCTCAAGGAGGCCTCGGAGGTCATCCGCTGCCATCACGAGCGGCCCGACGGATCGGGATACCCGCGCGGCATGCGGGACAACGAGATTCCCATCGGTGCGCATATCTTGAACGTCGTCGACGCGTTCGACGCGATGACATCGGATCGTCCCTACCGCAAGGCGCTCCCCATCGAGCGTGTAGTCGAGGAGCTGGAAACGTACAAGGGAACCCAGTTCCATGACAGGGTGACGGATCTCCTCCTCGAGTTGTACTGGAAGGGCGAATTCCCTCTCATCGTGGAGGCCGACGCCACGACCGAGATCTACAAGTCCCTCGTCGAGCATGTGCAGGTCTAGCGGCCCGCGCAGTTTCGGGTAGGCATCCGCCCGGCCATCGGGTATAATCCGCACTGCCGAAGACTCAGTATATCGTAGAGCGGTGAATCCCCGCCGTCGCGAAGCGCGTCATGGCGGTTGTGCACTGGACAATCCTGCGAGGAGGAATGATCGGTGAATTCACGGTACAAGGAATCCGGCGTCGATATCGATGCAGCGAACAGGGCAAAGCGGCGCCTCGGCGCCCTGGTGAGGGGAACGTGGCGCGATGAGGTGCTGTCCGACATCGGCAACTTCGGCGGTCTCTTCGAGGTGCCGGCGAGGTACGAACGGCCGGTCCTCGTATCGAGCGTCGATGGGGTCGGCACGAAGCTCAGGGTGGCCTTCATGGCAAATCGGCACGATACGGTGGGGGAGGATCTCGTGAATCACTGCGTGAACGATATACTCGTGCAGGGGGCCGAACCGCTCTTTTTCCTCGATTATTTCGCATGCGGCGCCCTCGATCCGGATGTGGTGGCCGGCGTCGTCGGCGGCCTGGCCCGCGGATGTTCGGAAAACGGGTGTGCCCTGATCGGCGGCGAGACCGCCGAGATGCCCGGATTCTACGCCGATGGCGAATACGATCTCGCCGGGTGCATTGTCGGAGTGGTCGAACGATCGGGAGTCATAGACGGTACGGAAATCGAGCCGGGAGACGAGGTGTGGGCGTTACCATCGAGCGGGCTCCACACCAATGGATACTCACTCGCACGCAAGGTGATATTCGAGGAGGCGGGGCTCGGTGTGGGCGACGATATTCCCGGGACGGGCGCGACGGCGGCCGGGGCGCTCCTCGCGGTGCACAGGAGCTATCTTCCCGAGTTCAGGGCGCTCCGCGATCGGATCGATATCAGGGGGCTTGCACACATCACCGGCGGCGGACTCCTCGAGAACATCCCACGGATTCTCCCCGCGGGACGTGCCGTCGAGATCGATACGGCAAGCTGGAGTGTTCCGCCGCTGTTCACATTCCTCGAGGAGCGTGGCCGGATCGAGCGGCGGGAGATGTACCGTGTCTTCAACATGGGTATCGGAATGGTTCTCATCGTTCCGCCCGGCGCTGCCGGGCGGATGTCCGCCGGAGGGCTCCGCTGGGAGCCGTTCCGCATCGGGACGGTGACGGCCGGGGACGGCACGGTGCGATTGAAGGGCCTGCAGCCTTCGTAGACAATTCCTTCCGTTTCACCCCACGGAACTGAGGTAATTGCCGAGGTACGCAGCGGCCGGTTGCGGTGGTATGTAGCACGTGCAGAAACAGGGACAGCCGCATCGAGCACACTCCGTGTAGCTCAGGTAATCCCTGTCGCCGTAGTCGCGTACGATAAGCATACGCGCACTCCTCTCTCTATCGTTTTGAAAAGTCCCTGACGGTTCCAAAAGAAGCGGTTTTTATTGTATCAGGAACCTGATGGACCTGCCCATAAAAATATGTTCCGCCACTCGGCTGAGACTTTTTCTTTCATGCCGGTCATGCTATAATCATCCGCATCGATACGTACGGGGGATACCGATCCGCCGGCTGGTGGAAGGAATCTCCCGGTAAGGGACGAGCGACATTACGTACATTCAATCAGTGGGTCAGTATCCGTTTCTGGTATGGATGGAGGTGCGAGACAGTGGCAATAGACAACGTGCGTGACAGAAAAGATCCGACCGCGGAGCAGCGGAAAAAGGAAGGAGCACGGAGCGCTGGTGCCGGGCCGTTCATTTGTAAATTCAAATCATTCATGGGCTTGCCGTACATCTACGATGTCAATACGAACGAGATGGTGCAGGTCGATAAAGTGGTGTACGACATACTCGATGACATTACGTTAAATAATGACGACATAGTCAATAAATGGAGACGGTGGCACGACGAAGATTCGGTGCGAAAATCGATAGGCGAAATCAGGGAGGCACTGGATCAGGGATATTTTCTATCCATACCGAAAGTGTCGATGTCACCACCGGCGTGCGAGGGGTGCCTGGAAGATCTCATGGAGGGTGAGAGCTGCAAGCTGATACTGAATCTTACCGAGGATTGCAACCTCCGCTGCGTCTATTGCGCCTTCACCGGTTCGTACGCGCACAACAGGGTCCACTCCGACAGGGTGATGGATATCGGTCTCGGCGAGCGGGCGATATCCCGCGCCTTCGAGCTTGCGCAAAAGTCGTCCAAGGCCAGCATCTCGTTCTACGGCGGGGAGCCCTTCCTGTACTTCGACCGGATCGTTCACCTGATCGATCACGCAAAGCGTATCGGGACCGGTATCGAGGAGCTCGAATTCCACATCGACACGAACGGAACCATTCTCGACCGGGAAATGCGTGAATATTTGATCCGGAACAAGATCTACATTCAGATAAGCCTCGACGGTCCGAAGGAAGTTCACGACCGGTACCGCGTATTTCGCGGCGGTACGGGAACATTCGATACCATCATGAGGAATCTCGAGATGCTGCGATCCGAGAACGAGGAGTACTACCAGTACCATGTCGGATTCGCGTCGACCGTGACTCCCCCGTACCGTCTTCCCGACGTGGACGGGTTCTTCGAGCGCGGGGAATTCGAGTCGAACGTCGTCATGGTCACATTCGTCGATCCGTACGATACGACCTTCTTCGACAGCCATTGCACCGAGCAAGAGAAGAGCAATCTCGGGGAGCAGATCGAATCACTGCGCCGCCATTACATGAGGGAGAGGACCCGTGGGGAGACGCCCTCCAAGCTCGCGCGCGGACTGTTCGACTCATCGATGATCCGGTTGCACAAGCGCGGGCGCACGCCGCTCGGAAACGTATTCCCGTCGAACGGTATCTGCATTCCGGGTATCAGGCGGTTCTTCGTCGATACGGATGGGGGCATCTATCCGTGCGAGAGGGTGGGGACGGCGTTCAAGCTCGGCACCGTTCACGGGGGAGTGGAACGCGGGCGCGTGTTCGGCCTCATCGATGAATACATAGAGCGTTCCTGGAACGACTGCGCCTCGTGCTGGGCCATGCGCCTCTGCGGTATCTGTTTCGCCGGTTTCCGGAAGCAGCAGGGATTCGATATCGAGCGGAAACGCGAGAACTGCACGTATGAGCTCGACCGGCTGCGTCAGGCGCTCCGGACGTATGTAACGATACTGGACGAGAACGAGCACAGTCTCGATTTCGTCGAGGATTTGAAAATAACGTAGGGCCGCCGGGCGCGGCGCCGATCCGTGTAATCTGCTCTTGGAACCACGAAGCGGGGTCGAACGATGAGACAATTCAGCAGGCCAAAGGTCGTAGTGAGCAAGTGTATCGAGTTCGCGAGCTGCCGGTGGAACGGGCTCAAGATATCGTCCGACGTCGTGAAGAGCCTCACACCGTCCGTCGATTTCCACCCGGTCTGCCCGGAGTACGAGATCGGGCTCGGCATCCCGCGCGATCCGATCAGGGTGGTGTCGTCGGGTGACGGGCTGCGGCTCCTGCAACCGGCCACGGGGAGGGATGTCACGGGCGAGATGAACGCCTTCGCGCGCGCGTTTCTCGATTCTGTCGGGGAGGTGGACGGATTCATCCTGAAGGGCCGTTCTCCCTCGTGCGGGATCAAGGATGTAAATATCTACCCGGGAGTCGGTAAGCAGGCGGCCGTAGCCAGGGGCGCGGGATTCTTCGGGCAGGCGGTGCTCGACGCCTTTCCGGCACTGTCGATCGAGGACGAGGGCCGCCTCACGAATTTCAGGCTGCGGGAGCATTTTCTCACCAAGCTCTTTACGCTCGCCTCGTTCCGCCGGGTCAAGGAAGAGCGGAGGATGGCCCGGCTCGTCTCGTTCCACACGCGGAACAAGCTGATGCTGATGGCCTACAACCAGAAAGAGCTCAGGAGCCTCGGCCGGATCGTCGCGAATCCCGAGCACCGTCCGATCGACGAGCTTCTCGCCCGGTACGAGGATCGTCTTCACGCCGCGCTGCTCCGGCCGGCCCGGTACACATCCAATATCAACGTCTGCATGCATGCGCTCGGTTACTTCTCCGAGGAGCTTGCAAGCAAGGAGAAGGCTTATTTTCTCGATTCGCTCGAACGCTACCGGGAGGGGAAGATACCGCTGAGCGTCTGCCTGAGCCTCATCATGTCCTGGATCGTGCGATTCGATGAACCATACCTGCTGGATCAGACATTCTTTCAGCCGTATCCCGGGGAGTTGGTCGAGATCAGCGATTCGGGCAAGGGGAGAAACCTGTCATCGTGACCGATGCGTACATTGCGCGCATCGAGGTTCCCGTGAGATCGGCGGAATACCGAGTCACGTGCAAATCTGCAACTGATTTATATTCAACATATTATAATTAAACGTGATGCCGCGGGGGCGGGTTGTTGTGCAATTCTTGACAGAATGGCACGGGGGTGGTACGATTCCGTCTGCAGTGATTTTTCTGTTTGTCTTAAAAGACTTTAGACTTTATTATTACTGCACCAGCGCGAAAACGAACATAGTGGTGAGGACTGGAGAGAGGAGTCAGATATGCTGACAATCGCGGACCGTGAGGAAGGCGGGGTGGTCATACTCGATCTTTCAGGTCAGATCGACGGGGGTCCCGATTCCGAAAAGATACAGAACACGATCAAGAAAAATCTTGCCAAGGGCAAGAAGAGCTACATCCTCAACATGCACGAGGTGCGGTGGTTGAACTCCCTCGGTGCAGGGGTCATGATCGCCTCGTATGCGTCGGCAAAGAGAGAGGACGCATCCCTGAAACTTGTGAGTGTTACCGAGCGCGTGACGACCGTACTCAAGACGTGTGGGCTCATCCCGGAGGTCTTCGAGGTTTACGAAAGCATCGAGGATGCTATCAAAAGTTTTTCGTAAACGACATTCGATATGACAGAGTCTTAGAAAAGGGAAGAAACAATGAAGATTAAGAAGAGAGAGGTTGACGGAGTGGCGATTCTCGATCTTTCCGGCGAGATGTACGGCGGGCCGGACAATATGGAGCTCGTCGATATCGTCTCCGAGCTCGCCAAGGAGAAAAAACTGGACCTCATCATCAATCTTGCCAAGGTCAAGTGGATATCGAGTACCGGTCTCGGTATACTCGTATCGGCGAGATCCCGATTTGCCAAGGAAGGCGGCGTGGTGAAACTCTGTCATCCCAACGAGCGGGTTCTCGGCATCCTCCAGGTCACCCGGTTGAACCTGATCTTTGATGTGTATCCTTCAGAACAGGAAGCGATCGAAAGCCTGAAGCAATAGGTAGGCGCCCGCCGCTTCAGCGATTCTACTGTATTCCATTGATTCGTGCCGTCTTCAGATAATGCCGTGCGCATCGATGTTTCTCGGGCCGCCGCCGGCGGCCGTGCCGGTGCCCCGATCATGCTGGACCGAAACGTAAAGGGGGTTGCTCGAATGCACAGGACACTGATGGTGTTTCTCGCCGTAACGCTTCTCGTCTCCGTCTCCGTCGCGGCGGGTGTGCTCACGGTGGATCGCTTCGTCAGAATGACGCGCTGCTCGGATCCGCAGATCTCTCCCGACGGCACGACGGTGGCCTTCACGGTTTCCGTCCCCGACCTCGACGCGAATAAAAACACGACCGATATCTGGCTCGTGCCGCTGCGGGGCGGCGAACCGGTGCAGCTCACGACGAGCGAGGGGGCTGACTTTCATCCCCGCTGGTCCCCCGACGGTGAACGGATCGCGTTCGTGTCCACGAGGGACGGCACGGCGCAGATCTACACGATCGCGGTTCACGGCGGCGAGGCGGCGAGGCTCACCGGCATCTCGACGGGCGCACACGATCCGGTCTGGTCCCCGGACGGTACGCGAATCGCATTCTACTCGTTCGTCTATCCCGACTGTCCCGACGATTCGTGCAACGCCTCCCGCAGCGAGGAGCGGGAGGAGAATCCGGTCAAGGCGAAGGTGATCGATCATCTCCTCTACCGGCACTGGGATACGTGGAAGGACGGCAAGCGGAATCATCTCTTCGTGGTCGATGTGGAGGGCGGCGAGACGGTCGACCTGACGGCAATGGAGGATCACGACTACCCACCGTTCCCGTGGGGCGGCTCGGGCGATTACGCATTCTCTCCCGACGGGCGGGAAATATGCATCGTCGCGAAGGTGGTGGAGGTCGAGGCCACATCGACAAACACGGATCTCTTCGTCATCGATCTCGATTCCCGGCGGATCCGGCGTCTCACGGCAAACGAGGCCGCCGACGAGTCTCCCGCATACAGCCCCGACGGTCGCTACATCACGTACCGCGCGCAGGAGCGCGCGGGGTTCGAGGCCGATCGCTGGCGTCTCATGCGGCTCGACCGTTCGAGCGGTGAAACGGTGGAGCTCACGGAGGGATTCGACCGCTGGGTCCTCGAGCACTGCTGGTCCCCCGATATGAAGGCGATCTACTTCACGGCCGGTGACAATGGACACAATGCATTGTTCGCGCTCGATGCGGGCGGTGGAAAGATCAGCAAGCTCCTGGCCACGGCCTACAACGCATCCCCGCGGGTGACGCCGGACGGCAAACAGATCGTTCTCGTAAGGCGGAGCTTCGATTTTCCGCACTCCATATGGAAGATCTCTACGAACGGCAAAGGTCTTGCGCCGTTGTCGAAATTCAACGAGGCTGTTTTCAAGGACATCGAGCTGCACCCGGCCGAGAGCGTGACGTACGAGGGGGCGGAGGGGGCGATGATCCAGGCGTTCGTTGTGCGGCCGCCCGGCTTCGATCCGGCGAAGCGGTATCCCGCGATCGTCCTCGTTCACGGCGGTCCCCAGTCCGCCTTTACCGATTCGTGGTACACGAACTGGAACGTGCAAACCTTCGCGGCGGCGGGGTACGTGATTTTCATACCGAATTTCCACGGAAGCGACGGGTTCGGACAGGATTTCGTCGATGCGATAAGCCGGGACTGGGGTGGCAGGTGCTATATCGACATCATGAACGGGGTCGAATACCTCACCGCCCTCGACTACATCGATCCGGATCGGATCGGCGCGGCGGGCGCCTCGTACGGCGGCTACATGGTCAACTGGATCGCCGGGCATACCGACCGTTTCGCCTGCCTGATCTCGATGGCCGGGGCCTTCAACCTGTTCAGCAAGTACGGGGTCACGGAGGAGCTGTGGTTTCCCGAATGGGACCTGGGCGGCACGCCGTATGAAAATCCCGAGGGGTACGAGCTGTGGAGCCCGCACCGCTTCGCGGATAAATTCAAGACACCGTGCATGGTCGTCCACGGCGAGAACGATTTCCGGGTGCCGGTGGGCGAGGGGCTCCAGATGTTCACGGCGCTGCAGCGCCGGGGCGTCCCGTCGAAGCTGCTCTACTTTCCGGACGAGGGCCACTGGGTTCTGAAGCCGCGGAATATCGTGTTCTACTACGAGCAGTTCATCGATTGGATGGATTCGTACCTCAAGC
>DATKWS010000020.1:0-30621 GCA_035529435.1 Patescibacteria group bacterium | reverse complement strand
CCGCCGTCGACGGCCACCGTGTCCGCCATGGTACACCGCAGGCGGAGGGGCCCGGATAGACCGCGCACTTCAACCTCACGTGAAAAAGCATCGAGCACGACATCGGCTTCTATTTCGAATTCGGAACGCTCCCGTTCCGTCGTCTGCACCCTGCCCGTTGCATCAGGCTGACCCTCGCGAAGCCGGACACACCGGACGCCCTTCAGCCGTCCCCCCGTGCGAACCAGCGCGAGGGGCCGCGTGAGGTAGAGGATCTTCACGCCTTCGTCGATCGCCGCGGCGAGATCACCTCCATTCACCGGCGCGAGCTCCCTGCTCGTACCGGTGACGAGCGCGATACTCCCCGCACCGAGACGAACTGCGGACCGAGCCGCATCGAGCGCGAGCATGCCGTCGCCGAGCACGACGACACGTTTGCGTTTTATCTCTTCCGTCGATATACCCTTATTCTTCTTTCCACGCCCGGCCGTTTCACCGGCAATGCACCAGAGCAGATCGAGTGCATGGTAGTGGCCCGCCGTGCCGGGCACCCGGAAATGCCACGACGGCCGCTGCGCCCCCGTCGCGAGCAGAAGGGCCCGGTATCCGCGGCGGCGCAGTGTATTCCAGGAAAGATCAGTACCGAATCTCGAACCGGTCACGAGCTCGATGCCGGTCCCCAGTATGATATCGATCTCGCGTTTCACCACGCGCTTCGGCAGCCTGAAATCCGGTATCACGTTCAACATTCCACCCGGCTTTGCCGCCGCTTCAAAGATAGTCACCGCATACCCGGTGCGTGCGAGATCGAGGGCGGCCGAGAGACCCGCGGGCCCCGATCCGACAACGGCGATTTTCTCCTTACGATCTATTCGAGCCGGCACGGTCGGATCGAGACCGCGCCGCATTTCAATATCGAATACGAAGCGCTTCAGGGCGCAGACAGCGATCGCATCGTCGAATTCGCCGCGACGGCACGCAGCCTCGCACGGCCGCGGGCATATGCGGCCGCATACGCCGGGAAAAGGATTCCGTTCGCGTATCAACGCGAGCGCCTCCTCGAACCGTCCGTCCGCTATGAGGGATACGTACCCGCGCGCGTTGATCCGCGTCGGGCAGGCGAGGGTGCACGGAGAGGTCTCGAGTGGAACGAGCTCCCATGGCTGATCCACACCGGGTATGGTAACGACCACTCGCGATTCCTTCATTCCCGTCTCCCTGTACCGGCCGTAGAACGGCCTCCCCCGGAAATGCTCAGTTCTTTCGTTTCCGCGCACGTTTCTTCGCGCGGGATGCGCGCACGACGAATATCGGATGGCTCCCGAACCGTTCGCGCATGCGCTGATCCACCTCGCACCACGCGCATTCGTAATTCAGCGAACAAACCGCATCCGAGAGAATCCCCATCAATGTGTAGCGGCATGGATGCTCACTCTCGCTCCTGCGCATATCGATGACACGGTTGTACTCCATCTGGATGGCGCCCGTGGGACAGACGGCGGTGCAGGCGCCGCACGCGATACAGCTCCGGTGATCGATCCCGAAGGGGGTATCGACACGCCGCGTGATACCGCGGGAGGCGAATCCGATCGCATCGGCCCCCACGACTTCTGAACAAACCCTGACGCAGAGTCCGCACATGATGCAGTCATCCTCACTCTTCTTGAACCGCGTCCGACCGGCACCGTGCCTTCGCGCCAGCTCCCGCACTGCGGGCACATCGGGACAGCGTGCCAGCATCAGCTCGAGGAGCACCTTCCGGTGGCGTCTGATACGCTCCGTATCGGTGCGAATCTCGAGTCCCTCCGAGACCGGATACAGGCAGGAGGCGACGACACGCCACCGCGTTCGTCCCTTCTCGCGAACCTCCACGACGCACAACCGGCACGCACCGTAGGGTGTCACGCCGTTATGCATGCAGACGGCGGGGATATCGACGCCCGCATCACGGGCCGCCTCGAGCACCGTGGCGCCCCCCACGGCCCGCCGCGTCTTTCCATTCAGGACGATTCTCACCGGTACTTCTCCAGTATCTCCTCGACCGAATATCCGACCTTGCCGTGAATATCGTCATCTATCATCACGACCGGCGCCAGCCCGCAACAACCGAGGCAATGCACCGTCTCGAAGGAATACCGCAGGTCCGCCGTTGTCTCGCCCTCACCTATGCCGAGCTCGCGTGTGAGCGCATCACGCACGGCTTCCGCCCCCCTCACGTGGCATGCGGTCCCCGTGCAGAGTTTGATCTCGTGCCTGCCGCGCGGCATCAGACGGAAGGCTTTGTAGAATGTGGCGATGCCGTAGATGCGGTTGAGCGGCAGGCCGATCTCCTCGGAGAGAAGACGAAGATCACCCTCCGGGAGGTAACCGAACGCATCCTGTATATCCTGCATCATTGCAATGACCCGTGACCGGCTTCCCTCGTACCGATCGATGATCTCCTCGACCGCTTCGCGGTGCAGCGGTGCCCGGTATACATCGAATATACGCCGCCGAATGGAACGGTCGATGTCCTGCATCGCCGCCCCGCGCCCGATCGAGCTGCCGCGCGCCTGCCGCGTCCGGGGCGTTTTACGCCGGAGGACGCCTGCTCCGGTACGGCCGGTCGTGTTCCCCGCGCCGCCGGATCCGCCGCCAGCCGGCCTTTTCCGTTTCCCCGTCTGTCTCTTTACCCGCTTCACACAACTCTCCCGTCGTGCGCCG
Source organism: Patescibacteria group bacterium (assembly GCA_035529435.1). Classification (GTDB taxonomy): domain Bacteria; phylum Krumholzibacteriota; class Krumholzibacteriia; order Krumholzibacteriales; family Krumholzibacteriaceae; genus DATKWS01. Next base: position 27,939 of record DATKWS010000020.1, on the reverse strand, counting down.
GATGCTCCTTACCGCTCGATTGCGTCGAAACGGCATGCCTCGTAACAGGCGCCGCACTTCACGCATTTTGATTGATCGATCACATGAACCTCGCGTACCGCACCACCGATGCAGTCGACCGGGCATGCGGGAACGCATGCATGACATCCCGTACAGGTATCGTCGACGACACGGTAGGTGACGAGTTTCTTGCACACACCGGCCGGGCACCGCTTATCGCGGATATGGGCGACATATTCGTCGCGGAAGTATCGCAGGGTGCTCAAAACAGGATTCGGTGCCGATCCACCCAGGGCGCAGAGGGATGTCTCGACGATCGTCTCCGAGAGCTCCTCGAGGAGCTTCAGGTCCGACATCTTCCCCTCACCCCCGGTAATGCGCGTCAGAATCTCGAGGAGCGCCCGGAGTCCCTCGCGGCACGGAAGGCATTTCCCGCACGATTCTTCCTTGAGAAAATCGATGAAGTACCGGGCCACATCCACCATGCAGGTGTCCTCATCCATCACGATCATCCCGCCCGAGCCCATCATCGATCCCGCCGCGGTCAGCCGGTCGAAATCGACGGGAAGGTCGAGCTTCGATTCGGGCAGGCAGCCGCCCGAGGGACCGCCGGTCTGCACGGCCTTGAACCGTTTACCGTTCGGGATACCGCCGCCGATGTCGAAGATGATCTCGCGCAGGGTCATGCCCATCGGCACCTCGACGAGTCCGGTGTTGCAGATCTTTCCAACGAGCGAGAAGAGCTTCGTCCCCGTGCTCCCGCCCCAGGGATCGTCAGATACATCGCCGGTCCCCATGGAGGCGAACCATTCCGCTCCGTTCAGAATGATACGCGGCACGTTCGCCCATGTCTCGACATTGTTCAACACGGTCGGTTGGTTCCAGAGCCCGCGCTCGACCGTATGAATGTACTTGGCCCGCGGCTCGCCAGCGCGCCCCTCGAGCGAGGCCATCAGCGCAGTCGATTCTCCACAGACAAAGGCGCCGCCTCCACGCACGATCGAGATGTCGAACGAGAATCCGTTGCCGAGAATATTCCTGCCGAGAAACCCGCATGCGCGTGCATCATCGATCGCCTTTGCGAGAACCTCGACGGCGAGCGGGTACTCGTCCCTGACGTAGATGTATCCCTTCGGCGCACCGACCGCGTAGGCGCCGATGACCATTCCCTCGAGAACGCTGTGGGGATTCCCCTCGCAGATACTCCTGTCCATGAACGCGCCGGGATCCCCCTCGTCTGCGTTGCATATCACGTACGTCGATTCCCCCTTCGCCTTACGCGCCGACCGCCATTTGATGCCGGCGGGAAAACCGCCGCCACCGCGCCCCCTGAGCCCCGACCGTATGATCTCGCGTATCACGCGCTGCGGAGTGAAGTTCTCGAGCGCCCGCCGCAGTGCCTGATACCCGTCGAGGGCGATGTAATCACGTATGTCCTCGGGATCGATACGGGTATTATCTCCGAAGATGATGCGTCTCTGCTTCCGGTAAAACGGAACCTCGCTCTCGTTCACGATTCGTTCACCCGAATGAGGATCCCGGTACAGTAGCCGATCGACGACGGTCCCCTTCTGGAGGGTCTTCGTGATGATCTCCGGCACATCCTCCGGTTTCACCTGCGTGTACAGTATGCGGGGGGGGTGGATAACGACGAGTGCGCCCTTTTCGCAGAACCCATGACATCCGGTTGCCTTGACATCTACCGAGCTCGACAGCCGCCGTCTTGCAAGCTCATTGACGAACGCCTCATAGACACCGGCCGAACCGCAGGCCCGGCAGCCGGAATCGGTGCAAACGGCGACTACATATCTATCGGGGGGACGAGACCGCTGGATTTCTCTCTGATATCGGTCGAGGCCCGCAAATGAGCGTAACTTCATTAATTTCAGGGCGATAACCTCCCTGCAGATACCAGCGTTGCCAGTAAAATGAAATTTATAAGATATCATGTAGATTGTCAAGCAGTATCAAGCCGGAAATAAAGGTGATATGTTTACCGCGTTATGGTCAGGAGTATCTGGTTCTTCTCGACCGAAGTACCCGGCGCGACCTTGAGGGATTTGACGACCCCATCGTAGCTCGATGTGAGGCTGTTCTGCATCTTCATCGCCTCGAGTATGACGAGGACATCCCCCACCTTCACCGCGTCCCCCTCGTTTACCTCGAACTGTACGACCATGCCGGGCATCGGTGCGATCACGGACAACTCACCGTCTTCGGCGGCGGGCACCACCGCCCGTGGTTTTTCCGCTCTCTTTTTCTCTTTTGCCCGTTCCTTCTTTTGAGACTCGACCCTCTCGCGTTCCCTGCGCGTTTCCTTTTTCACGATCGGCTCCGTATCGCTGACGGATCGTACGCGGGGCCTGCCGTCCACCTCCTCGACCTCGATGTTGTAGAACTGGTCTGCAACGTAGACGTTGAATTTTCTGAGGCCCAGACCCTTGGATGGTTGCTCTTCATTCGCACTCTCGACAAGCCGCCCCTGGCGCGCCCGTTCAATCAATTCCTCCTCACGCCGTACATCCTCCATTGTGCACGGCCGCACCTCGGGCGGGGGCTTCTCGATGCCGTACTTCCACCGCAGGAACCGCATACCCGTCGTCGGGTAGAGCGCGTAGATGAGAACATCTCTCTCGTTCCTGGCGAGCCCCCTCACCGCTTCACGGGCCTTATCCATCTCGGGTTCGAGTATGTCGGCCGCCCGGCAGGTGATCGGCTTGTCGCCGCGCGGGTACCCCTTGAGCGCGAGTTTCTGCACCTTCTTGTCCATCGCGACGGGGGGTTTGCCGTACAGCCCGTAGGCGTAATCCTTGACCTGCGCGCTGATCATCTTGTAGCGCCCGAAGAGCACGTTCTGGACCGCCTGTATTCCGACGATCTGGCTGGTCGGCGTGACGAGCGGCGGGTATCCGAGCTCTCTGCGCGTGCGTGGAAGTTCCTCGTACACCTCGTTGATCCTGTCGAGAGCATCGGCTTCCCTAAGCTGGCTCACGAGGTTGGTGAGCATGCCCCCGGGGATCTGATGTTCCAGTACGCCCGTATCGATCACGGCCATACGCGTCGTGTTGAGGAACCGGCGATACTTCGGCGCCACGCTCTCGACATGCTCGCCCAGTTCGAACAGCCGGTCGATATCGAGTCCCGTATCCCGCGGCGTTCCTCTCAGCGCCGCGACGATCGGTTCGACGGCCGGCTCGGACGAGCGGAGCCCGAACGGCGCAAGCGCGCAATCAACCACATCCACTCCCGCTTCGGCCGCCTGCAGGTAGCTCATCGAGGCCATACCGCTGGTGTAGTGGCAGTGCAGCTGTAACGGTATGCGCACGGCGCTTTTCAGCGCCTCGACGAGCTCGTATGCATCGTACGGATTCATGAGACCCGCCATATCCTTGATACAGAGCGAATCGGCGCCCATCTCCTCGTAGGTGCGCGCTTTGGAAACGTAGTAATCGAGATTGAATACCGGCCCGCCCATCCGCGGTTCGGTGAGTGAATAGGAAATCGCCCCCTGTATATGTTTCCCGCAGCGCTTTATGACCCGGAACGATGTTTCGAAATTCCGCTCGTCGTTCAATGCGTCGAATACCCTGAAGATATCGATGCCGGTTTCAGCGGCCTGCTCGATGAACGCTTCCACGACATCGTCCGCATAGTTCCGATATCCGACGAGATTCTGCCCCCGCAGCAGCATCATGAGTGGCGTCTTCGTGATACGTTTTTTCAACTCTATGAGCCGGACCCACGGATCCTCGTTGAGAAAACGCGTGGTAACATCGAACGTCGCCCCCCCCCATACCTCCATCGAGTGGAAACCAACCTCGTCCATTTGTTCCGCGATCGGAAGCATATCCTCCGTTCGAAAACGGGTTGCGAGCGTCGACTGGTGCCCGTCCCGGAAGGTTGTATCGGTGATTTTCAGAGGAATGCCGTTCGCGTGTTTTTTCCGCTTCTCTGACATGTTCAAACCACGTTGCTCGTGAGGCCGAGTGCGTTACATCAGCGAATACCGTCCCAAACGTACCCGGTGCGGATCGCCGCGCACCGTGAGATTGCGCTTGACCATCGTCTCACGGCGTGTGGCCATTTTCCAGCGGCTGAGCCGCTGGATGAATCCGCGGTGGACCGGCCTCTCCTCTGATGTTATATATGCTTCGATAGCCGCGGTTATCGCGACCAACAATTTCTCATCCATATCGAAATTACTATTCCTCCGTCGAAACAGGCGCACTATGAGGATAATTTAGCAGTTGGACACTGTCAATACAAAGAAAATGGTGGGAAGGGAGGGAATTGAACCCCCGACACACGGATTTTCAATCCGTTGCTCTACCGACTGAGCTACCTTCCCACGGAGGGGAATTGTAATTGAATGGTGGTTTATGTCAACTCTTTCTTGGCCTATTCCTCTGAAGATGAATCATCGGCTTCCGAGCTCCCCGCGTCGATCATCGTCTTTCCACCGATGTATTCCCGCACAACCGGCCTGGTAATGTGGGAGAGGCGTTTGGTATATCCCTGTATCCGCGCGATTTGCTTCTCGATACTATGGAGTTTCTTCACCATTCGTGTGTCGAGCCGGTCGCCCTCCATGAGCATCAGCTGCGTATTTCCGAGGATCGCGCACAGCGGATTGTTGATCTCATGGTTTATGCTGATCGCCGTTTCATTGATGGCGGCAAGCCGCTCCGCCTCGATCAGTTTGGCCCGTTCCGTCTCCACCTCGCGCATATCCATGGCCATCGCGATGAAGCCGAGCAGACCGTCGCGCTCACTGTACAGGGGTGAGATGCGCAGCCGTACCGGTATTTCAACGTGCCCGCTCCCCGATAACTTCGTGACATATCCGTCGATCGACACCTCGCCGCGCCCGCGGAGTGCCGCCACGATCTCCCTGAGATGTTTCGATGTGACGATTCTACCGATCCTTCGACCGATGACGTCCTCACTCCGGTACCCGGTCAGTATCTGGGCTGCACGGTTGAACATGATGATCCGCAGCCTCGTGTCGAGGGATATCAGTGCCACCGGCGAGCCCTCGAATACGCTGGCCAGGTATTCCGTCGTTACCGGATATGCTTTGGTTTGTTTACCGGTCATCGCCATCCTGTTCCAGGCACCATCTCACACGCACCGCCGCGGCGGTGATACGATCACACCCGCAGCGCCGCGGTCTCCCTCCGGCGGAGGTGCTCGGTGAGGCGATCGATCAGGTCATCCATCTCGAACGGTTTGTACATGAACTCGTCCGCCTTCGACCAGGTCGAAAGAAACTCCTCCCGCTCCGGATTATCGACCTTTCTCGCCGTCAGAACGAGAATCGCGAATGGTTTTAACGATCCCTTTTCCATCTCCTCCTTGAGAATCCGTGAGACCTCGTACCCGTTCTTGCCGGGCAGCATGATATCGAGAATCATGAGATCGTAGGCTCCCTTGCGCGCCTTCCGGAGGGCATGGAGACCATCGTATGCCACATCGATCTGGAACCCTCGCAGCTCCATGCTGTACTTCAACGTTTCGACGATATCCTCATCGTCCTCGACGATAAGAATTCTGGATCCAATCATCCGAACACTCCTTTCTGTACGGCCATCGCGGGCTCGACACCGATTCGCTCGAGCGAGGCCGTTACCAGCTCCCCGTAGCTCTTGCCATCGCGGGGCGCGATGCCCCAGCCGATCTCCACATCCTCGGGGTGAACACCCGTGACGAAGAGAATACCTTCCGCGTCCACCTCTCCGGTGGAAGCTCCATGTCCTTCATTGTGGTCCACCATCGCAACGGCCGTGGCGAAGTTGCGCCCCAGCGGCCAGAGGTAGCACCCTTCATTCTCGATCGCACCCCGTGTCGGATTGACGATCGTCGATGTCCGCATGCTCTTCGCGACCGCACGCCAGGGATGGGGCCCTCTCTTCACGATCGAATAGAGAAGGGGCGTTATGCCCCGCGCGAGGGCACCGGCGATGATCCGCTCAATCGAGCGTATCATGCGGACGACCCGTCCCGTCTCGACGCGCGCCGGCAGATAGATCGATACGGCGCTTCCCGCTTCACCCATGCGTTCGATCCGCAATGCTCCGCCGTGTCGCTGGACGAGCCGGGTGGCGATGTACAGTCCCAATCCGTGCGAGGGACGTACGCTACTCCCCGTATCGCGGTTCTGTCGGTTGATATCCTCGGCAACCCGCTCGGGAATGCCGCTGCCCGTGTCCCGAACCCGGATGCACGCATAGTCCGGACGCCATAGATACTCCCAGGGAATACGGGGAAAGAGATCCCGGGGCATCTCACCGGGCGGAGCGACCTCGATCGAGATCGTCCCCCCCGATGGAACGTGCTTCATACTGTTTGATAGCAGATTCTGGATAACCTGTTCCATCCGGTCACGATCGAACACCAGTTCGGCCGCGGAATGGTGGACACTGGTTTTGAACGTGATGCCCTTCTTTCTCATCGACTCGGCGAACAGAAAGGAGGAATCCTCGAGAAATTTCCCGACATCGATCCGCCCCGTTCGCAGGGCGTAATCCGGCACGCGGAACGTCGAGGCATCGACGATACCATCAACCAGTACGTTCAACCTCGTGGCGGTGCGCAGTGCCGTCTCGAGAAAACGTGAAACAACCGTCCGGCAGGAACCGCCATCATGAACGTTCTCCACGGATATGGCATCCCGCATGATGGTGAGCGAATTCTTGAGCGCCGTCATCGGCGTTCTCAGCTCATGCGCCACGGTGGCGAACATCTCCTCCCTCGCCTCCTCACGGTCCCTCGCGCCGGAGATATCCTTGAGGAGGATCAGGGACTCGACGTCGCTGGAGAGATTCCCGAGCCGCACCCAGGTGACGGCGAGCGTTCGTTCGTGACCGATGATGCTCTGGAGCTCCCGGTCGATGATGTCATGCTCGAGCAGACGGAACTCCTCCCACAACCCGTGAAGGTTGTACGGCGAGACCGTCACGACCGTATCGACCGTATCGGGATGCTGTCCCCGGATATCGAGCATGGTGCGGAACGCCTCGTTGGCATACTTGATCCCGCCATCTTGCGCGATCAGTGCACCGCCGTATGGAAGCGCGTTCACCAGCTGTTCGAGTATCCCCGTCTCGCCGCCGATACTGTAGTGAAGCGGCATTCTTTCAGCATCTTCCTCCGCGAGCTCCTGGAAGACGGCGATATCTTCACGGGAAAACGCATCCTTCAGCACGCTCCCGATGAACAGCACGCCCCGAACCCTCGTATCGAAGGTAACGGGAACGAGGAAATAGCTCTCGATCTTCCCGGCGCCGAGGAGGTACGCGATGTTCCGGTTGTGTCTCTTGACGAATACCTTTTCACGCGGCACACGCTCATCATCTTGGCGCAGTGAGAACATGCGGTATGTTCTACGAAGCTTCTCCCTGATCTCGGGTATGCGCGGCGACAGCTCGGCCCCCTCCAGCATGATGTAAAAACAGTCTTCAAGATCCTCGGTGTAGAATGCGCAGAATTCCGCCCGCGACAGCTCCATCATTTGACGGAGCGTATCCCGCATCATCAACTCGTCTCCGACGGACTCGAGTATCTCCGCGCGCAGGGAACGTCCCCGCCGTTCACCGGCAACGCGCGAGGCACCGATGTAAGGTTGCAGAATCGCCGAGAGTATCTCGACGAGTGGTTCGTATGATTCCTCGGAGGAATCACCGAATATGCCGTCCCCCCTGCCGATCAGCGAACAGGTCGCGATACGCTCCCGGCCGCCGAAAATCGGCACCGGGTACACGGATAATCCGGCATCCCCGCCCGCGGCGGAGCCCGCCGTCCCCCCACGGTCCAGGACCACCCGGCGGTAGCCCGAGCCTCGCGGGATCCGCACGGCATCGTAAATCGCCTCATCCGGGACTCCCGGCACCCTTCTCGTGATGTACGCGGTTCTCTCCGCGGGAATATCGAGGGCGCAGCAATCGATATCGAGCATCTTCCCGAGGGCCTCATCCAATCCCCTGAGGGCAGAACGGATAGTCCGGGGGGAACGGCGCCTCACCTCACCGAGGAGCCGCGTGGTATCGATTGCGGTGACCACTTTTTTTTCATACTGTCCGTTCATCTCGTTCACACATGTGGAAAATACAGCCCGATTCGCCGGATGCGAGAAATCGCAACTTGTATGCCACGAGTTCGGGGATTGGGTGGAACGCGCATCCACCGCAGAAAGGAGCGTCGCGATGATATGTATCTTGTTGATTTACAAGATGTTGTGCCAGTTACGGTAAGTGGATTCCAGGGGGCTGTCGGGTGAGAAACTGCACGCCTGTGGCGGTGCACGGTCTCTGTGGTAAATTACCTTGCATTACCGCCGCTCCGATATGCACGGTAATCGTCGCTTTCAGCACTAGTTATAGAGTCCGCGACCGTCTTCCACCTCAGGAGCCGTACCCGCGGGGAAAACGCTTCCGCCATTCGTATGCATCCCGAATGATCTTCTCGATGTCGGGATAGGCCCGGTCCCAGCCGAGCAGCTCCTCGGCCTTCGCGGACGAAGCGAAGAGGACGGCGGGGTCGCCGGCGCGCCTCTCACCGATGCGGTACGGTACCTTCCGTCCCATTACCTCCTCCCCCGCCTTCACCACCTCGCGAACGGAGAATCCGCGTCCGTTACCCAGGTTGAGGGCACCGGTCAGTCCCCGGACCAGTTTGTCGAGCCCGAGCAGATGGGCCGACGCCAGATCCTTCACGTGTATGTAATCCCGTACGCACGTACCGTCAAGGGTCGGGTAATCATCGCCGTACACGACGAGCTCCGGCCTCTTTCCGCACGCAGCGTCGATGACGAGCGGTATCAGGTGTGTTTCGGGATGATGATCCTCACCGAATCGTTCGCTGGCGCCGGCGGCGTTGAAGTACCGGAGACAGAGAAATTTCAATCCCCATGCCGCATGGCAATCCGCCAGCAGCCGTTCCACGGCGAGCTTGGTGTTGCCGTACGCATTGACCGGATTCAGCGGGGCGTTCTCCGTGATGGGAACAGACGCGGGCTCGCCGTATACCGCCGCCGTGGACGAAAAGAGGAAATACCCGACGCCGGCCTCCTTCATTGCGCCGAGAAGCGATACGGCCCCGGCGATGTTGTTCCGGTAATACTTCAGGGGGTGTTCCATCGATTCCGCGACGAGGGAAAATGCGGCGAAATGGCATACCGCATCGATTCCGTCGGAAAGGACGGGGAGCGTCGTTTCCCGGTCGAGGATACTCCCCTCGACGAACCGCGCGCGCGGCTCCAGTGCGTCCCGGTGGCCGGTGGAAAGGTCGTCGATCACGATGACATGATGTCCCGCATCACAGAGAAACTCGGCTACGATACTTCCGATGTACCCGGCGCCGCCGGTTACGAGAATTTTCATGTGCCGCTACTCCCCGTATTTCGCAATGTACGCCTTGAGGTACAGACCAGTTTTCGATTGTTTCGATTGTACGATCTGCTCCGGAGTTCCACAAGCAATAACCCGGCCGCCCTCGTCACCGCCGCCGGGCCCGAGGTCGATGATGTGATCGGAGGCCAGGATCACCTCCATGTTGTGTTCAATCATCACCACGGTGTGCCCCGCCTTGACGAGTTCTTCCAGAACCTCCAGCAGCCGGTCGACATCACTCATATGCAGGCCGGTCGTCGGTTCGTCCATGATATAGAGATTTTTCTCCGCCGCGGATTCCGCGAGCTCGCGGGCGATCTTTATCCGCTGCGCCTCCCCGCCGGAGAGCGTGTTCGACGGCTGACCGAGTTTGAGATACCCGAGTCCGACCTTCGACATGATCCAGAGTTTCTCGCCGAGTTGGGGAATCTCGTCGAAGAACAGTATTGCTTCATCCACCGTCAAGTCGAGGACCTCGCTGATATTCTTCCCCTTGTACCGAATCTCGAGCGTCTCCTCGTTGTACCGCCTCCCCATGCATTCTTCGCAGGGGACGAACACATCGGCCATGAAGTGCATCTCGACCCGGCGATACCCCATCCCCTGGCACCGCGGACAACGCCCGCCGGACTTGTTGAAGCTGAACCGTCCCGGCTGGTAGCCGCGCATGAGCGAGAGCCGCTGGCCGGCAAAGGCTTCCCGGATAAATGAAAATCCCTTGATGTACGTGACGGGATTCGAACGCGGCGTGGAACCGATCGGACTCTGATCGACGAGCAGGACACGGTCGAGTGTAGCGTCGATGTGCCATTCGCCGACGGTAGAACGGGTCGTGGCCCCTCCCCGTTTCGAAAGAAGCCGGTGGAGCACATCCACGATCAGCGTGCTCTTTCCCGATCCCGACACTCCCGTCACGCAGACGAGACACCCGAGGGGGATATGTACCGTGATGTCTTTCAGGTTGTGCTCGGAGACACCCTTCAGCACGATCTCTCCCGACTTCCCCGCCTGACGGTGGGTGCGCCTGCGTACCTTTTTCCCGCCGAACAGCCATTCAAATGTCTTCGAGTTCTTGACCGTGCTTCGCCTGGCCTCCGCGATCGTTCCGCTGAAGAGGATCTCTCCGCCGTTACTGCCGGGCCCCGGTCCCAGATCCACGAGATAATCGGAGGAGAGGATAATCTCTGGATCATGCTCTACGACGAGCACCGTGTTCCCCAGTTCCCGCAATCTCTTCATGACATGGATCAACCGCTCGTTATCGGCCGCGTGGAGCCCGATTGAAGGTTCGTCGAGTACATACAGTGAATCGACGAGGTTCGCCCCCAACGAATTTGCGAGATTGATCCGCTGGGCCTCCCCACCGGAGAGAGTCCGTGTCAGCCGGTCGAGCGTTAGGTATCCCAGGCCGACATCGGTGAGAAAGGCAAGGCGCGAATCGAGCTCGGCGAGAACGTCCCGTGCGATGAACCGCTCACGGTCGGTGTACGGCACGCCGGCGAGAATGGTTCGCAGGACCTGTGGTACCATGGCGGCACAGTCCCCGATCGTGTACCCGGCGATGCGCACGTTGTACGCCTCCTGCCGCAACCGCATGCCCCTGCAGGCGCGGCAGGTCGTGAAAGCCATGTATTTCCGCGTGAAGAACCGGTGTCCCTTCTTGTAACTCTTATCCCGCATCCTGTCGAGAAATGGTATCACCCCGACGTAGTCGCCGTGCCCTTCGAGAATGACATGTCGTTGTTCCCGCGAGAGTTCGGCATACGGGACATCGACCGGTATACCCGACTCCCGGCAGAATTCCAGCATACGTTGGTGGAAGTAGTAAAAGCGCTCCCGCGACCACGGATCGATCACGCGTTCTTGCAACGAGCGGCTCGAATCGGGCGCGATCAATTCCTCTGAGAATTCCATCCGGTCGCCGAATCCGCGGCATTCGGGACATGCCCCGTATGGGCTGTTGAAGGAGAAGAGAAGGGGTGTGGGCGTCTCGAAACGCCTCCCGCACCGCGAGCAGGTCGGGGCGTGCATGAATCGGTACCGTTCCCTTCCATCGATATCGACGACCTCGACGGTTCCTGCCTGTTCCCGGTAGGCGAGCTCGACCGCCTCGGCGATACGGGACCTGTTTCCTTCACATGCTTCCACGCGGTCGAGAAGAATCGCGGGCCCGGCGGTTTCACCGTCCGGTACGGTGAACTCGTCGATCCTGACCGGTCCGCCGTCCACGAGAAGACGCACATAGCCACGCGAGAGCAGGTACTGCCGCTTCGACTCCCAGTCCGCGGCTCCGACCGGCTGGATCGGAACGACGAGATAGATCCGCCTTCCGGCGAAGGCCGAGATCACCGCACCGGCGGCATCGCTCGGTGTGTAGGATCTGACCTCGACACCGCACGCGGGGCATATCGTCGTGCCTACCCGCGCGAAGAGGAGCCTGAGATAATCGCACACCTCCGTGGCCGTACCGACCGTCGAACGGGCACTCGTGACGGTGTTCTTCTGGCGGATTGCTATCGTCGGACTGATCCCCGAAATGTCGTCCACGTCGGGCCGTTCGAGCTTTTCGATGAACTGGCGTGCGTATGTGGAGAGCGACTCGATGTACCGCCGCTGTCCCTCGGCGTAGATCGTGTCGAAGGCGAGGGAGGATTTTCCCGAGCCCGATACACCGGTGAGAACGATGACAGCGCGCCGCGGGAGCTCGAGATCGATCCCCTTGAGATTATGCTGTCTTGCCCCCTTGATGACTATCGCGCGCGCAACCACAACATGCTCCTTGAAAACGCAAACTACCATTGTATCAACAATTGTAAATAGACGCAAGATCGGATATACTCCTCTCCACAGGACGGATCGGATCGGGGCATGAGACCCCCGAGAAGGAGACGTGACGTCCGGGATCGGCGGGGGATGCGACACGTGGAAGAGAACGGCCGGGACATCGGCGCTGAGATCGCCGCACTGCAGAAAACGCTGCGCATTCTGCGGGGAGAGAATGGCTGTCCCTGGGACCGTGAACGGTCGATGGATGATATCATCTCCGATCTGATCAACGAGGCGTACGAGCTGCTGCGTGCCGAGAAATCCAAGCACTGGGACAGTGTCGAGGAGGAGCTCGGCGATGTCATGTTCCTCGCGATCTTCGTGCACGAGCTGTATTCCGAGCACAGCCGCACACCGCTCTCCGAGATCGTTTCCCGCGTCCACCGGAAGATCGTCGGTCGCCACCCGCACGTCTTCGGTTCCACGACGGCGCACGACAGCGCCGGCAGCATGGCCGAATGGGAACGTATCAAGAAAAGCGAGAAGAAACATCGTCCCGTCGGCTGTCTCGATGATGTGCCGCCCGAGCTCCCCCCCCTCCGAAAGGCGGCGGCGATCCAGAACAAGGCGGCGGGGGTCGGCTTCGACTGGCCGGACCGGGGCGGTATCTTCGAAAAGCTGCGCGAGGAGATCGGTGAGCTCGAGCTCGCCGTGGAACGCGGCGACCGGTCGATGATCAAGGACGAGGTGGGAGATTGCATTTTCACGATCGTGAACCTCGCCCGCCGACTCCAGGTGGAGCCGGAAAACGCGCTGGAGCAGACCACGGAGAAATTCATCTCCCGATTCCGTGCAATGGAGAAATCGGCCCGTTCACGGGGCGTTTCCCTCGATAACCTCTCACTCGAGGAATTGGAGCGACTCTGGCAAGAAAGCAAGAAAACAATCTGAGGTACATCGATAGGACGGAAATGGAACGGGGGGCGCTGCGGCGCCCCCCGTCCGGTATCGTTATGTACGTGGTGACTAGTTCAGCCTGCGGAACTCGATCCGCCTGTTCGAGGCCCTTCCCTCCGGCGTGTTATTATCCGCTATCGGATCGGCCTCGCTGTAGCCCTTCGCGGTGACGCGGTCGGGGGAAATGCCTGAGTTCATCAGGTACTGGCGAACCGCCTCGGCGCGCTTCTGCGAAAGCTGAAGGTTGTACTCGAAGCTGCCCACATTGTCGGTGTATCCGCGGATCTCGACCCGCACCTCCGGGTACGCCAGGAGCGATTTGACGACCTGGTCGAGCACCGCGTACGAATCCGGTGTCAGAGCCGCGGATCCGCTTTCGAAGTGAACGCCGCGGAGGATGAACTTTTCCTCGATCGGCCGTTCATCGGGACACCCATCCTCGTCGTTGAAACCATTGAAGGTTTCCGGCTCGTTCGGGCACTGATCGTCCCCGTCGAGGATACCGTCGAGATCGTTATCGAGATCGGGGCACCCGTCCTCGTCCTGATAGCCGTCCATGTCCTCCGCCTTCAGCGGACACTTGTCCATATCGTCGGGAATCCCATCGGCATCGCTGTCTTCCATCACGTCGGGACATCCGTCACTGTCATCGGTTCCGTCGAAATCCTCGGGTTCGTTCGGGCAGCGATCCTCGACATCCTGGATCCCATCACCGTCATTGTCGAAATCGGGACAGCCGTCCTCATCCTCGAATCCGTCGAAATCCTCGGCCAGGTCGGGGCAGTTGTCTGTGCCGTCCTCAATACCGTCCCTGTCGTTATCCCTGTCGACACAGCCGTCGTCATCCTCGAATCCGTCCACATCCTCCGGTTCGTCCGGGCACTTGTCCACCTTGTCCTCGATCCCATCCTGGTCCCGGTCCTGCGGCATGACAAATCCGCCGTACGACAGGGCGAAGTAAAGGGTCCAGTCCGGCGGATATACCAGCGAGGGATCATCCTCTGAGTTGAGGTTGAAATCGACCGCCGCCATGACACCGACACCCGTCTCGGACGTGATCGATATTCCCGGCGTGATGGTGTACACGTTGGGATTCGAGTACCCCTGGTAGCGGATCGTATCTTCCTCGTTGTAGACATAGAAGAGGGTATCGCCCTCCTCTATATCGGCATTCATGAAATTGTCCCACTTGAACTCGCAGAACAGACGGACGTTTCTCATGATAAATTCCACGCCCGTTCCGAATTCGAACGCATCGTTGAAATTGTCGCTCTCGTCCTCGGGAACGACGGGGTAGCCGGGGTAGTAGAAACCGCTCACATCGGGATTGTTCGCGTACAGGACGCCGTATCCCTGCTCCTCGTTCTTGTTGAAGCGGTACCCCGCATTGAAATGGAGCTTCGTCGGCACGAATCTTTCCGTCTTGGTAAAATCAAGCGTCAAGAGACCCTTGATGCCGAAATCGATCTTATCCGTGCTGAAGCGCCGTTCCTCGTTTCCCGTCGGGAACCGCACCTGCCCGAGAACACCGGCCCGCACGTACCGAACCGGCAGCGGCGGGCAGAGCTTGAGCATCAACTCGGTATCTCCGATGCCGCCCCTGTTCCGTGTCTCGAAATCTTCCTCCTCGAAATCCTTGCCGACCTGGAGTATCCAGTTACGGACGTCGAGGGACGCGGCAAGCTCTATGTAATCGCTGAGACCGAGTGTGAGCGCCGCGCGTGAGATGAAGAAGTTGTAATCCACCTCTGCTTTGTCGAGCAGGTAGTGATCCTTGAGATAACTCTGAGGTCCCTTGGTGACAAGCTCGCTGCCACGCCGGTAGTACGAAGTCCCCAGGGAAAATATGAGCTTACCCTTACCGATCGTGCCGGCCTCGTACACTCTCAGCATACCGGCAGTACCGTTCCATGAATCCTGCCCGCCGGCGATCCCCGGTAGAATCGAAACCAGGAATGCGGCAACAAGCAGGTACCTGCATAGCTTCATAACCAAGCCTCCTTATAAAATACCGCCCTGAGACATCTCACAAACGGTATCGTATCTCCGAACGATATATCGCCACCGGTGTTCATTTCCCGGCTTCCGGGTCGGATTTCGTCTTCTTCGCCGCTGCCTTCGGTTTTTTCATCTTTTTCCCGGGGGGCGGTGGTGCGGCCCCCGCCTCTTCTGCTCCCGGCTTCTCCGTGACAGGTTCGGCGGTCCCCTGCTCCCGCTCGTCCGCCGCCTGTTCGGCTTTTTTCTCTTCCTCCGCTCCGGCCGCGGGTTTCTCCTGCGGTTCCGGTTCCTCCCGCTTCAACTCATCGACGTAGTTCAGTTGCAATTCCGTCAGTACACCATCGAGCAGACCCCGTTCCCGGCTGGAAAGGTTGCCGGCGGTTTTCTCCTTGATCATCTGGATCATATCGATCGTTATCCGCGCCTGTTGCAAATCCCGCTCCACCTTTCCCGTTACCGGATTGATGAATTTGCCGAGTTGTTGCAGCGCAAGTGTCTGGAACATTGCCACGAGATGATGAAAAAGATACTCATTCCTGGATATGTCGGTTCCTCCGGTGTTGTTCAAATCGGATACCCCCTTTCCCTTTGCACAGACTATAGAAAGTAAAAAAAAATCCTGTCAACAGAAATTAGCCATAAAAACCGCCGGATCCGAAATAGCCGGCGGTCCAAAATCAACCTGACGGTGGTACGCTTTCAGTCAACGCCGCGCTCGGAGGAGAACCAGATCATCTTCGCCTCCGTCGTGTCGGAAGCATTCGAGTACCCATGTTCCTGATTCGCAACGTAGTAGATACTGTCCCCTTCCTCGAGCCCGTGAACCTTGTCGTTGATCTTGAAATCGATCCGTCCCTTGAGAACGAGGGCCGATTCGTCCCCCTCGTGCGAATGCATTTCGAATTGTTTTTCCTTTACCGGATGAAGCGTGATCAACTGGGCGTTTATCCTGCCACTGGGAATGGATCGCGTCAGCGAGGCCCTGTAGCCGGTCGAGCGCGTCAGTTTTTCCTCCTTGCGGTCCTCGAACGAGATAAATGAAACGTCATTCAGCTCCTCTTTTTCGATAAAGTAGGCGGGATCCTTTCCCAGCGCATCGGCGATACGTATCAGGGCGCCGATTGTCGGTGACGTCTTGCCGCGCTCTATCTCGGATATATGGGTTGCCGAAATACCCGCCTTCGCCTCGACGTTCTTCAGCGTGAAATGCTTCTCTTCCCGGACTTTCTTTATCCTTCTACCGATCTCTTCCTTGGAAATCATCGACTCGTTCACCTCCCGTGTTTCTACAGGCTGTAAGGCGGCAGCGTGACCCAGATGGCACGGCATTGAGCATCGCCTATGTTTCTCATCGCATGTGGCTTACTGGCTTTGTAGTGGATACTGTCGCCCTCTTTGAGGATGTACTTCTCATCACCGATGATGATCTCCATGACACCCTTCGTGACGAGGGCGAATTCCTCGCCTTCGTGCGTACTCGTTTCCTCCGGCCGTTTGAGCCCCGGTTCGAGTTCCACCTCGAGAAATGATATCTTGAGGTTCGGAATATCCTTTGTCAGCGAAAAGTACGTCGCGCCCCAATCCTTGAATTGCATGGGCTTACGATTTTCCTTGTTGACAATCGATATCTTCGAAAGGTTCTTTTTCTCAACGAAGTACGCGACATCGGTCCCCATCGCTTCGGCGATCTTGGCGAGCGCTCCGACGGTCGGCGACGTCATTCCCCGCTCAATCTCTGACACGTGGGTTGCCGATACATTCGCTTTCACCTCTATGTCTTTTAATGTCAATCCTTTTGATAATCGATATTTCTTTATGCGAGCGCCGATTTCATTTTTCGTATCCATTTCCCACTCCCTGGTTGAAGTCTCCGTTCTTAAAATGCCTTAAAACTGAAAAACGTGAGCTTTGCAAAACCAGATAACTTATAACTAATTAATACTGCTATAGCAAAACGTTGCAAACATATAAACCGAACGATGACGTATTCATCTCTATATTACGTAAAAATCTAGTATTTTTCAAGATGGAATTGATGAATTTAGCAATTATTTCGTATTACCGTAAATTCAGATGCAAATTCCATTCCCCAATCAACGATGATCATCAAGAGCGTCCATATTCACGATATTGGTATTGGATACATGAGCTTGATCACTCAGGGACGTGTTCGACCGACGCACGCCTGATTGCGATATCCGACCAATTCGGTATGACAACGCGGCGCCCTCACCGTTCCATCGCCTGAATTCGCATCTGTTTTTAATATCTAGACTTGAGCGCGGGCTAGCCGTATATTCGAACAAACGGACGAATTGAGATCCGGCCGGCCCCCGCTCCGGCCCCCCTCGATCATGATGTGATCCATTGTGAGACGGGGAAGGCAAAGGTTCCGGGATGTGAAAACCGCATCATGAACATGAAACGGTGCAAGATACTCGTTATGCGATTCAGCTCGCTCGGCGACCTCATTCTCATGACCCCGCTCATCAGGGCGCTCAGGGAGGGATTGCCGGAGAGTGAAATACATGTGGCGTGCAAGGCGAAGTATGTTGATATCTTCACTGAAAATACCTATATCGATCGGGTGCACATGCTGCACGGCGGAGGATTTCGGAAACTCCTGCGGATGTTGATGCGGCTCCGTGGAGAACGGTACGATATCGTGATAGACGCGCACGGCGTCCTCAGAAGCCGGTTCTTGTTTCACCTCCTCCCGGCCGCGCACAGGATCACGATCGAAAAGGAACACACCAAGAAACTTCTGCTGATCGGCGGAAAGGTCAACCTGTACGGCGATATCGTATCCCAGTCCTCCCGGTACCTGAAGATCGCGAAACGACTCGGTCTCAAGGCCCGTGATCTCCCGACGGAACTGCCGATCCCCGCCACAGCGGGGGAACGTGTCGGAGAACTACTCGTGAGAGGCGGTATCGCGTGGAAAACGATCGTCGCCGTTGCGCCCGGCGCGCGCTGGGAGACGAAGCGATGGCCCGCCGCGCACTTCGCGGAGCTGGTCGGGGCACTGTCGGAGCGCGGCATCGGGACGATACTGATCGGCGGCGAAGAAGAGATCCAGCTCGGCGCCCGCATCGCCGGCCTCTGCCCCGGCACCCTCGACCTGACGGGAAGGCTCTCGATTCTGGAGGCGGGTGCCGCCCTCAAGCATTGCGACTGCCTCGTAACGAACGATTCCGCCCCGCTCCACATCGCCGAGGCGGTCGGCACCCCCGTCGTTGCCATGTTCGGACCGACGGTTCGCGAATTCGGTTACTATCCGCGCCTGCCGAGAAGTATCGCAATCGATGCCGATCTTGACTGCCGCCCCTGCTCTCGCAACGGGGCGAGACCATGTCCACTCGGGACAAAGGAGTGCCTCGAATCGATTCCGCCCTCCCGCGTCCTCGCCGCGATAGAGCGTCTGTTACGCATCGATGCGATGGGAGCGGTGCCGTCACGGACGGGGAACCGGAGCCATTCATGAATATCGGCCTCGCGCTGTACAATATCATCGTGCCGGCCGCCGCCGCACTGGCAAGGGCAACGGCGCCCTTCAATCCCAAGATCGCAGAGGGTCTCGCGGGGAGGGCCCGGTGGCAGGAGCACTGGCGGCAAAACGTGGCATCACTCGCGAAAAACGTTCCGCTGATCTGGTTCCACGTATCCTCCGTCGGTGAGTATCTCCAGGCACGTCCCGTCATCGAGCTGCTCGAGAACCGGCACGGCGGAAATATCGACATCGCCCTCACCTTTTTCTCGCCCTCCGGCATGAACTACTTCACCACCCATGACCGTGCCAAGAAGAGTGATATGATACGCTTTACCGATTACCTCCCGATAGATACGAGGGGAAACGCCCGTTCCTGTCTCGATACGCTGCTGCCGGACATGATCGTCTACGTCAAGTTCGATCTCTGGCCGAACCTCATATTCGAAGCGTCACGAAGACGTATCCCGCAGATACTGGTTTCCGGTACGTTGGCGCCGAGCTCGAGGCGACTCGCCTTCCCCGTGCGGCGATTCTACGGCAACCTCTATTCCAGCCTGACCGCGATCGCGGCGATATCGGACGAGGATGCCGGGCGATTCAGACTTCATGCACGCGATACCCTCGAGATCGTCACGGCCGGCGACACCCGCTTCGATTCGGTGTGCGGAAGTATCGATTCCTCGACGGTGGCGCTCCCGCGGGCCCTCACCGCCGACGCGCGGCGGTTCGTGATCGCGGGGAGCACCTGGCCGCGCGACGAGGCTGTCGTCATTCCCGGCTTCGCCGAGGTTCATAGGCGGGTACCCGGCGCCGCCCTCATACTCGTTCCGCACGAGCCGACCGACGTACGGATCGGTGAAATAGCGCGCTCCCTCGAACGCATGCAACTGCCGTTCGTACGACTCTCCGCCCTCGCGGACAGGGAAACGTTCGACGAACCGGTCGTCGTGGCCGACGGCCTGGGATACCTCGCCGAGCTTTACCGGGCCGGTTTCATCGCGTACGTCGGGGGGAGTTTCACCACGGGTGTTCACAACGTGATGGAACCCGCCGTTCTCGGCCTGCCGGTCCTGTTCGGCCCGCGTATCAAGAATTCGCACGAGGCGTGCAGGCTCGTGGAGCTCGACGCGGCGAGCATCGTCCGGACGGTTGATGATTTCGTGCGCGAAACCGAGCCGATGCTTCGGAACGCCGGGCTCCGCACGCGGCGCGGCGCGGCGGGCATGGAATTTATACGAAACAGTTGCGGTGCAACCGCTCATTGCGTAGATTTGATCGAAAAGCATCTGAAAGGCGGGAATCGATGACGGAACCGCTCATGCAGGAAACACAGAAACCGTCGAGACGGACGCCGAGACTGTCCAAGCAGCCACGATACATTCAGATCGAGACGGTGATCGGGTGTGACGCTCAATGCCCCTTCTGCCCCCAGCGCTCCATTACCCGCGGTCCGCGGTACATGCCCGAGGAGATTTGGAGGAAGATCGTCGACGACACGCGGGGACTCGGTATCACCTACCGGCCGTTTCTCCAGAACGAGGCGCTGCTCGACAGGCGGTTGAATGAGGTGGTCGCCTATATCAAGCGTGATCCGACCGCCCGCGCCGAGATCAACACCAACGGGAACGCCCTCACCGAGAAGCGGGCGCTCGAACTGCTCGAGGCGGGCATCGACCTCGTGCGCTTCAGCATCGACGCCTTCTCCCCCGAATCCTTCGCGCGGTGCCGTGTCGGGCTCAGCTACGAGCGCGTCGTCGGGAACATCAACCGTTTCATCGAGATCGCGGGGCGCCATCACCGATCGGTCGTGACCGAGGTACGCATGATCGACATGGATATCAACAAGGACGAGCAGCATGATTTTGTCGAGTACTGGTCGGAACGGGCGGATCGGGCTTTGATCGTTCCCCTCTACAACTGGCCCTGGGACAAGGGCGTCGAGATGGTGCGAAAACCCTGCATCAAGATGCGGGAAGAGATGTTCTTCTATACCGATGGACGGGCGGTTCTCTGCTGCTGGGACATCGCGGGGCGCGCAGTCATCGGTGATGTCACGGAGGAAACCGTTCTTGATATTTGGAACGGCGCTGCCAGGCGCCGGTACGCGGAATACCTCGCGAACGGCGAGCGCGAGCGCATCACCCTCTGCTCCCGGTGCGACGCCTACAAGGACCGCCATTTCGAAGGATTCGACGACTGAGCATATCCGATTCGAACACGGCGAATCGTACGGCTGCACCCATCATTTCCAACCGGCCGGATTCTCCGTCATCGTTCCACGGCGTTCACGCGCATCGGTTGCCGTTTCCGGTATGTCAACGAGCGCCACAGCCACTCGCACGGACCGAACCGGAACCGCCGCAGCCAGGCGGGGCTGTAGACGAGCTGCACGATCCACATGGCACAAACGAACCATGCGAGGTGAACGCGCGGGAATCGCGCGAACAGGCCGAGTCCGTATCCGAAAAAGATCGTGGTGAAGACCGCGGTGTGCACGAGGTAGTTGGTCAGCGCCATCCTTCCCACCGCCGACAGCCTGTTCTGCAGCCATCGCAGCGTACCGGCCCGGCATGCGAGCATGACGAGACAGACGTGCGCGAATGACACAAAGAGGCTCCCGATGTAGTTGTACTGCTGCCCGAATTTAAATAGGTACACGAAATCGAACCGCTGCTCGATGAGCCGCTGCGCGCCGGTCATGACAAGCGGGAGACCGATTCCGTAGCCGAGCAGCAAACCGATCGCATAGAACCGTCGGGAACACTTCGCCGACAGGACGCCGAACTTCATCAGCCCCATACCGAGCAGCATGAGGCCCGCGACACGCCAGAATATGAAGAATACGAAGCGTATCGTTTGCATCATGAGCAGTTGTGGCGCCCGGCGCTGCACTATGCCGGCATAACCGTCCCGGTAGATCTCGACCTCGTCCCGTACCTCACGCGGTGCCGGGTCGAAGCTCCTGCGCAACTCCTCCCACGATCGGAGGATCCGTTCCTGCCCGGCATCGGGCGTCTCACCCCGGACTTCTGCCTCCCTGATCTCCATGACCCGGGAACGCATCTTCTCGAAGAAAAATCCGGTTCCGTAACTCATCGGGGCGCCGATCATGATCACGAGAAAACCGAGAACAGAGAGAAACCGCGCGGAGCGCCGCCTGAACGGATAGACCGCCATTCCGCACAGGGCGTATGAAACCAGGATGTCCCCCAGCCACAGGAGGTAGGCATGCAACAGTCCGATGACGAGCAGCCAGAGCTGCCGCCGGTAGAACGCACCCCGGGGGGAGCGCCCGTGCGAGTCGGCCCGTGCGCCCATCAGGACAATACCCGCGCCGAACAGCATCGAGAAGATCGCCATGAACTTCTGAAGGAAGAAGACCTGGCTGACCCACCAGAAAACGAAGTCGCCCCCCTTGAAGCCCCCGGCGATCAGCGGATTGAAGATGTTCATCGGCGGGAGACCGAACACCTGAATGTTGATCACGAGGATACCGAGGAGGGCGAATCCCCGGAGAACATCGATCGAGATGATCCGCTCCGCGGCCGCGACCGGTTGCAGCTGATGCGGATCGAGAGCAGGCCGTTCATGTTCCGGGGACGTCTCGAAATTCACCGTGCCATCCGTCACTCCTTCATCCCCTTCGTGAAATGGCGGTAGAGAAGGTGTGTCACGATCAAGGAGAAAACGAAGACCACGCCGGGCACGACGACGCCGACCACGACTCCGCTCATATCACTCATCCGCCCCCTTTCCAGCGCGATGCTTCCTGTACGAGAAGTACGCGAGCAGCAATCCCGCGAACGACGTGACATATGCGAGCGACATGCCGATTACCATCTTGAGTTCGTTACCCATTCACTCCTCCCATTTCACCTTTCGCTCCAGCTCTTCCATGTACTCCTTCTGCTGTTTCTCGTACCCCTCCGAAATCGCCGACAGCTTCGGATCGATAACGAATACCATGACGATGAGCAGGACGATGCCGAGGGCGAGCATCACGAAACCGACGGGCACGAGAAAGATGCTCAACGCGACGCCGATGAGAAGCAGGACGTAGATGATGGGCGACACGATGACGGTGAATGTATCCTCGATCGTCCATTCATTCGCCTGCTCGGGCGTCCATTTTTTCCGAACCGGACTCATCGTGCACCCCCCTGAATGAGTCCCCGCCGTTCCGCCTCGCGCCTGACGGGACCCCACCAGCCGACCGGACGCGACATCACGTAGAATCTGACCAGGTGATCCATGTCCTCTTGCTTCGT
The DNA here is from genome assembly GCA_035529435.1 of Patescibacteria group bacterium. Classification (GTDB taxonomy): domain Bacteria; phylum Krumholzibacteriota; class Krumholzibacteriia; order Krumholzibacteriales; family Krumholzibacteriaceae; genus DATKWS01. The sequence continues at coordinate 5,074 of DATKWS010000020.1, read as the reverse complement.
CAACAGCGTTACGGGAATAAAGACCAGCGCACCGAGAATCATCAACAGCCAGAACTGTTGGTAGTCACGCAGCGGTGGCAGCACGCCGAAAGCCGGCAGTACCCACACCACGAGCCACGAAAAAACGAGATTGAACACCCATGCGGCAAGGTACCCCCATCCGTTGAAACGCCACCAGACGACCTGGAGGATTCCCGGCAGCCAGACCCCGGCGGCCATGATCCACAGCGCGAAGATCAGCCACTCGGTGATATTCTCCATGATCGATCCGAAGATGAACGAACCGAGAAGGAGAACGAGCGTACCGACGCGCCCTACCCGGACGAGCCTGTCCTGCGTCGCCCTCGGATTGATGTAATGATGATACAGGTCCCTCGTGATGTAGACGGCGCCGAGGTTGAGATGCGTCGAAATCGTCGAGATGTGAATGGCAACGATCGCGGCGAAGAAAAATCCGAGCATCCCCACCGGCAGGTTCTCCAATCCCATCCTGAACCATGCCATCTCGTAATCCTTGACGTCGGCGAGATCGGGATAGAGCACGAAAAAACCGAGTATCGCGGCCGCCCAGAGCGCATTACGCACCAGCACGAGGGCCGACCCCGCCCAGATGCTCCAGGACGCGTCCTTGATCGTTCTCGCCGACTGGATGCGCTGCGCTTCGGGGAACCAGTCGATGGCCGTCCCCATGCCGAGGCCGCCGAGGACTCCGATGATGATCATCGTGATGAACCAGGCAACGGGGAAATCCCCGTGGAAGAAGCCGGTGAAGTTGAAGGGATTGAGCATGCCGGCCTCCCCCATTTCGTGCAGCCGTTCCACGATGCCGTGCGGTCCTCCCGCCGCGTGAACGCCCCAGAACGAAACGATCACGATGACGATGAATGCGATCACCCCCTGCTGGAAATCGGCCATGACGACGCCCCAGTAACCGGCGGCGAGAACGTAGAACGCGCAGATCGAAGAAAATACGACGAGGCCGATCCACGGCGGCCAGCCGAACATGAAATCGCACACCCTTCCCATGGCGATCCCGACCCAGCCGAGGATGAACATGTTGAGAAACACCTGCCACCCCGCAACCCACCCGCGGAGCAGCTCGCCGGACATGCCGCCGAACCTGAGTGATTGCCATTCCGCCTGCGTGTACGCGAGGGACCGCCTGAATATCTTGGTCGAGACAAAGGCGCTGATGGCACACCACGCCGCGTAGAACGAGTACCAGAGCCCCGTGAGCCCGAACCGGTAAACGACGCCCGAAACCCACATCGGTGTATCGGTGGCCGTGTGCGTGGCATAGACGGATGAGGCGGGCAGCCACCACGGCAGTCCCCTGCCCGCGAGAAAGAAGTCCAACTCGGAACGCTTTCCGAGCCGGTAGAAACGCACACCGCTCCCCACCATCAGCACGATGAACGCCACCAGCCAGAACCAGTCCAGAAAGCTGAATGTGATCATACGACTCTCCCGCCGTGCGGTGCCCCTCGCACCCTACTCGATGCATCAGGAACGCATGAGACCGCGCCGCCGGTGCCTCGTGCATGCGCCGCAGCAATTCTCCTCACTCCAGCACGATCTCATCGGCGAATAACCAGGCGGGGTGTCCCGCCCCCTCGTGCCACGAGGGACATACGCCGATACTTCGCGCCCGCACCCGCACGAATCTCCCCCGCGCGTGCAGCCCGTCACACCTGAAATCCCTGACGACGACATCCCGTTCATCCTGCGGAACATCGTTCTCGAGCCGGGCGACCACCGTGAATGCCGTTCCATCGACGGAGACCGAGTACTCGACCTCCGACGGCATGAATATCCAGGAGTTTATATCATGGAGGAATCCCGTTGCAATCGTTTCGATCGCGCGGACGGCCCCGAGGTCGACCGTTGCATCGAGGTCGACGCCGTGGTACCCCTGCCACGAACCGGTCCTGAAATCGCTTCCCCCCCTGATTCGATCTATGAGGGCGAGGTCGCCCCCCGCCGTGTACATCGGGCTGTACGGCTCTTGCAGCTCAATCGCCATACCGTCCGGCACCTTGCTGAAGGATCCGGTTATACTGAAACTCGGCGGAAATCCATCCAACGCGGCGAAGGCCCTGATCGTGGTCGATGCGGAGATGGTGAACGGCCTCACGTATACCGGCGAACGGTCGGTGGGCTTGCTCCCGTCGGTCGTGTAATGGATCCGCGCACCATTCACGGCCGCACCGAGAGCGATCTCGGCGGACCCGGTGAAGGCACGCGGCGCCGGTTCAATCGAGGGAACGGGAAGTAACGGGTGGTCGGTGATCGCGGATCGCGGCCGATCGCCGGCGCCGGCGCCCCACGCCGTGTTCGGTGTGGAACCCATCTCGAACATCAGCTCGCCGCCGCGAATGATATCACCGTGCCTGAGGAACGATTTTTCATACGCCTCGCCGTTCAGGAACGCCGCTTGGATGTACACATTGTCCGGCGATGCATTCCGCGCCCTGACGGTAAACGACCGGCCCTCGCCGACGTCCATCGTCGCGGCGTCGAACAGGGGTGAACCGATGGCATAGACATCCGATCCCGGAGTGACGGGATAGAATCCCAACGCGCCGAGGACGTACCAGGCCGATAACTGTCCACAGTCCTCGTTGCCGCAGAGTCCGTCCGGTCGATCGCTGTACATCGCGGACATGATCTCGCGCACGCGTTGTTGCGTCTTCCACGGCATCCCGGCGTAAGCGTACAGGTATGCCATGTGGTGGCTCGGTTCATTGCCGTGCGCGTACTGGCCGATGAGACCGGTGATGTCGGGTTGATCGCGTCCCGATGTCTCGGAGCTGGTCGTGAAGAGCTCGTCGAGCTTGCGTGAGAAGGCCTCGTTTCCCCCGAACAGCGTGATCAATCCCTCGATGTCCTGCGGGACGTAGAAGCTGTACTGCCACGCATTCGCCTCGGTATAGCTGAAACCGACCTCCGCGGGATCGAAGGGAGAAATCCAGGTTGCGTTCATCTTCGCCCGCATGAACCCGCTCGCCGGATCGAAGATGTTCTTGTAGTACTGCGCACGCCGGATATACCGCCGGTAATCGTCCTCTTTTCCGAGTGCCCCCGCCACCTGCGCGATACACCAGTCGTCGTATGCGTACTCCAGCGTCTTGGAGATCGATTCCCCGTCGCCGTCGGCCGGTATGTACCCGTGCGTGCGGTAATCATCCAGACCGAACAGATCGGCATCGGCGCTGTGTGTCATCGCACTGTACGCTCGCCCGACATCGAAGCCCCGAATCCCCTTCGCACAGGCATCAGCGATGACGGAGACGGCATGGTATCCGATCATGCAGTCCGTCTCGTTACCGGCGAGCTCCCATACGGGGAGCCTCCCCCCCTGCTCGTACTGCACGAGGAAGGTCTTTATACAATCAACCGTGCGTTCGCGTTCGATGATCGTGAAGAGCGGATGGGCGGCCCGGTAGGTATCCCAAAGCGAGAAGACGGTATGGTTGACGAATCCATCTGCCCGGTGGACCGCGAGATCCCTCCCCCGGTACGACCCGTCGACATCCATGAAAACATTCGGCGCGAGCATCGCATGATAGAGGGCCGTGTAAAATATACGTCGTTCCTCCGTGGTTCCCCCAACGATCGTGATTTTGCCGAGCGCGCGTTCCCACGCCCGTTCCGCCTCCCGCCGTATATCATCGAACCCCCGCGCCCCGATCTCGGCCTCGCGGTTAGCCCGCGCCCCCTCGATGCCGACGCCGGAGATGCCGACGGCGACGAGGATCGGCTCTCGACCATCACTCCGGTACCGGACATACGCCTTTACATTGAGTCCCGACACGGAACGGGCGCCGGCGATGAACGAATCGTCCGCGGCTATTCCGAATGCGCCGAACGGCCGGGAGAATCGGGCCGAGAAATACACGCGCTGATCTTTTGCCCAGGCGCGCGAACGGCGGTACCCCTCGATCTCGCTGTCACCGACGATCGCGAGCCCCGATTCGATCACCTCGTCGCGGTGCGTGAGATCGACGATGATATTCGCTTCTTCGGTTTCGGGGAAGAGATACCGGTGCAGGCCCGCGCGTGATGTCACCGTCAATTCCGCCGACACACCATAGTCGTCGAGCTCGACACGGTAGTACCCGGGTGATGCGTACTCCGTGTCGTGCCGGAAACGCGAACAGTACCCGGCGTCGGGATCGGGATCACCGCCCCGTGCGAGGCGTACCGCTCCCACCGTCGGTACGAGAAGAATGTCGCCGTAATCCGAACACCCCGTGCCGCTCAGATGCGTGTGGCTGAATCCGTACAAGAGACTGTCACTGTAATGGTAGCCCGAACACCCGTCCCAGCCGGTGAGACGGGTATCGGGGCTGAGCTGCACCATGCCGAAGGGCATACTGGCTCCCGGGTAGGTGTGCCCGTGGCCGCCGGTGCCGATGAACGGATCGACGAGGCGCACCGGAGATTGATCGGGCGCGGCACAAACAGGCCGCCCGTTCCAGCATACGACAAGCACGATCAACGAAATCAGGACCTTCATCTCTCCATGCCGCTTTTCCCGACGTACGTATCGACCAGTGAGATGACCCTCAGAGTTTTGTCCCCGACCCCGATCGAAAGCGGCTCTCCCGGTTGAACGAGGTTTCTCTCGTAGCTGTACACCGGCCCCACGTACGGCGCGTATATCACGGTGCCGTAATCGAAGAGCCGGTAATACCCATCGGCGCCATCGATCCCGTCCACTACGGCGATACCGTAATCGATCGCGTAGAGGCATTCGATCGCATTCCTGAAGGTACCGAGCGGCGTTCTGTAGCAGAAACGCCTCAGGATCCTGCAGTGCAGGAATACATCATCGGCGAGTGACGGAACGAGCTGATGCGTGAACTCGTGCCCCGGCAGCAGGTTCGCATCGAGAAACTTGTAGGCGAGCAATTGGTCGAGATCACCGTACGTACCGATCCGCCCGTCCGTTCTCTCCCACGCGTACCCGTGGATCAAAATCGGCCTCGCGATTGCCTGCCCGAAATCGTCCCGCAGCAGTTCCACCGGATTCCGGGGGCCGTACAGGACGGCATCGAACGATAGCGTGGAG
>DATKWS010000019.1:0-8009 GCA_035529435.1 Patescibacteria group bacterium | reverse complement strand
CCTTCAACTGGCGCACCACGTCGATCACCGTGCCGTCCCGCCACTCGATGAGACCGACGATCCGGTCCTCGTACTCGGGCCTCTGCGGCTCGCCCGTCATATCGATGGCGATGCGGTGCAGCTCCTCGATCGGCACGATATTCAGTTTGCTCTTTCTCTCCCTGAGGCGGTCGAGCAGGTCCGTGCGATGCGGGTTGACCGCGATCCCGCGCTCGGTGATGACCACGTCGACCGTCTCGCCGGGCGTCGTGATCGTGGTGACCTCGTCGACGACGATCGGATTCCTGCCGCGGATGAGCGGCGCGGTGATCATCGTGATGAAGGCGTCCGTCGCGTCGGTGAACCCGCCGATCCCGTGCAGCAGCCACCCGTCAGAGTGGGTATTCACATTGACGTTGAAATCGAGATCGACCTCCGTCGCGCCGAGGATCGACACCTTGACGTACGAGGCGAAGTTCCCCTTGGTGTTGTAGCAGTACGATGTGAACGGATCAGTCTCGATATGCTTCGGATTGTCGCGCAGCGACGCGATGCCGATCTGATCGAACGCCTGCCCGTCGAGGATATAGCCGATGAGGCCTTCATTCAAGAGATCAACGAGGAATTTGGTCGAGCCGCCCCGCGCGAAGGAAGCCGTGAGCCCCTTCTCGCGCATGATCTCGGCGATATACTGGATGTAGGCGAGCGATACGCCGCCCGCCCCGGCCTGGAACGAGAACCCCGGCTCCTCCATGATCCCCGTGTCGTAGATGAACCGGGCGGCCTGCTCGGCGATCAGGAGCCGCGTCGGGCTCCGCGTGATCTGGGTCGTCCCCGACACGATTTTCGTGGGATCACCGAGGCAATCGACCACGGCGACGTGATCGACGTTCCCGCCGCGGATCACCCATGGGTGGTTGGGGAACGGCACGAGGTTGTCTGTCACCACGACGACCGTGTCGGCGTAGAGCGAATCGGCCAGCGCGAAGCTGATCGGCCCGCACGCCGACGGGCCGTACACACCGTTCGCGTTGCCGTGCCTGTCCGCGGCCGGCGCCGCTATAAAGGCGACATCGATATGGAGATCGCCGTCTTGTATCGCACGGTAGCGTCCGCCGTGCGACCGGAGGACGCAGCATTTCCGCATCTTGCCGAGCGAGCAGGCCCGCCCGACGGAGCCGTTCATCGAACCCTCGATATGCGTGATCACACCGTTCTCGATGTGATTGATGACCGGCTCGTGAACCGGGAAGAGCGCCGAGGGGGCGAGAACGAGATCCTTGAGACCCCTCTCCGCGAGCCTGTCCACCACCATGTTCACGAGATGGTCCCCGTTTCGCAGATGGTGATGGAACGATATCGTCATTCCGTCCTTGATCCCGCACGCGTCGATCGCCTCATCGAGTGATGAGCGCAGCTTGTTCTGGTAATCCACGACGGCACGGATGGGCGGCCCGATCTTTCGCCCCCCGCCGTGCGTCGCGTGGGCCCCCTGGAAGGGGCTGAGCTTTCGTCCGTCCATTTCATCCGGAACCATCCGGCCGGCGGCGTTGCGGATCATCTTCATGATCCCCCTCCTGGTTGTTCGGTATCCTGTTCCAGTAATCCAAGCGCCTCGGCGAGGCGGAGAATTTTGCGTGCGCGTATCTCGATCGGCGCATCGATCATCTTGCTCCCGATCGTTGCGACGCCGCTTCCCCTCTCCCGCGCTTCCTCGATCGCGGCGACAACCTTTTTCGCGTATTCGATGCGCTCCGGCGTAGGGGAGAAAACGCGGTGAATCGGCTCGATCTGCCCGGGGTGAATGACCCCCTTCCCCTCGAATCCGAGGGCCATCGCCTCCTGTGCGCTCTCCACGAGCCCTTCCTCGTCCCGTACATCGGAGAACACCGTATCGATCGCCTGCACGCCGGCGGCCTTCGCGCCGAGCACGAGCAGGCTGCGGGCGACGAAGCTCTCGCGCCCCTCCTTGGTACGCGCGACGCCGATATCGGCGGTGAAATCCTCGGCCCCGAAGCAAAGCGCCACGACGCGCTTGGACGCGGCGCCGATCTCGTAGGCGTTCAGAATCCCCTTTGCCGTCTCGATCAGCGGCATGATGAGTATCTTGTGCTTGATGCCGTGCTTCTTCTCCTCAGCCGCGATGAGCTTTTCCACTTCCTTGACATCCGAGGCCCCCTCGCACTTGGGAATGAGGAGGGTGTCGGCAAGGGCGGGGACGATCATTTCGATGTCCGCCTTCCCGTATTCCGTCGCGAGCGGATTGATCCGAACGATGCGCTCGGCTTTCCCGAAGTCGATACAGCGCAAGGTGTTTCGAACGAGCACGCGCGAGGAGTCCTTCTCGGCAGGCGCCACCGAATCCTCGAGATCGAGGATGACACAATCGGCGCCGAAGAGCCCGGCGTTGATCATGAGGTCCGGGTTGTTCCCCGGCAGGTAGAGGCGTGTCCGCCTCAGGCGGTCCTTCCGGGGAGCGCCGGGTTTGATCTTCCAGTCGGGAAGGCAACCCGGCCCCGGGATCTCGAACAGCCGCCGCGCGGCCGCCTCGACCCGGGCGCGTATCACGTAATCGAGGGCGCCCCTGTCCTTCGCCTCGAGCACCGCATGCTCGACTCCGAGAGCCTCGAGCGTTCCGTGCAGCGCGTTCCTGATATGATCCCCGAATGTACCCTCGACGGAGCTCTTGAACGATACCGACAGCCCGCCGCTCTTCTTTTTCTCGAGCCGGACGAAAATATCGCCCTTCTGCCCTTCAGTTCCTACGTGAATACTGGTCACATCACTCATGGTTCACTTCCGTTATCGTTTGATTTTGTTGGAGTTACGCCGAATATACCGATCCCCGTGTGAGATCCGTCGTCCTGGTCGATTGTACGCATTCCATCGACCCTCCGTGTGAGACAACAGGCACAATCTAACGTATTTGAACCACCGTGTCAAAAGGGATAGTGCATTTAATCAAAAAAATCTGATATTGACGGGCCCGCCGGGGCGGTACCGCGGTGTGGACGATTCCCGCAGCGCCCCGTGAGCGGGTGCGAACATGGTGCGACCGGCGCCGCTCCAGATAAAAAAACGGGCGTACCGTGGGTTTTCGCCACTGAAATATTGAAATGCGGCAATCAATCGTATATACTTCGTCCAGCATTGGGATTCTTTGGGACTTTCAGCACAAAAAAAGCCGACAACAGAGCAAACAGCATCCGATTTCCATTGGTGCGTCAGGCTTGCGCGGATCATGGTCCGGTGATTCATTTTGACAGAAAAAGGAGGTGATACAGAATGGCGATGTACTGCAGCAAGGATGATCCTTGGGAACCCCCGATTTGGCCGATAAAGCCGTTCCCGCGTCTGCCGTTGCCGGATGGCAGCGATTACCTGATGTAATACGGTGATCGCACGGCCGCCGGATGAACGAATCGTCCGGCGGGTGGGCCAAGGTTCATTCCGTATCAATTGAACGGGGGGAGAGCAATTCTCCCCCCGGTATTTTCCATCCAGCTTTTTAGCGGGCGGTTATTTATCCCGAGGCGCGAACCATTTTCCGGCGGCGTGGGTGTGCACAGGCCCGCCTCTCTCCCACCCCGATCCGCATCCCCTCAATCCTGCTTATTCTTCTTGAAGTATATCTGAAGCTGTGCAATACTACCCCAACCGAAATTTGCGAACGACGGGGGCGTTCTGTGACGCGCAACGCCCGTAGGCGCGGCATGCAAGACACCGTCCCGTATAAATCCTAGAACGCGAGGTGAACTCTATGACCAAACGAGTTGCAATCGTAGGCATCGGGGCGACCGGGTTCCGTCCCATCACGCCAGATGTCTCGTACCGCGAAATGATTTTCGATGCAGCCCGGAAGGCGTACACGGACGCCGGCCTGGAGCCCGACGAGATCGGCGGTTTCATAACGGCAACCGAGGACTTCCAGGAGGGGTACAGCATCGCCGACGAATACTGCCCGGACCAGATCGGCGCCGTCCTCAGGCCGACCCAAACCGTGCCGGGTGATTTCATCCAGGCGCTGGCGACCGGGTACATGATGATCATGACGGGCGCATTCAAAACGGTGGCGGTCGAGGCGCACAGCAAGGCGTCGAACGTGATGAACATCGGGGAGCTCATGGGATTCGCCCTCGATCCCATCTACAACAGGCCGCTGCGCGAGACCCCGCACACGATCGCGGGGCTCGAGATGACGCGCTACATGTTCGAAACATGCACCTCCTCGCTGAGTTGCGCCGAGGTAGTCGCGAAGAACATGGGGAATGCCCTGCATAATCCGTATGCCGCCTTCGGCGCCGAGATCGACGCCCATGACGTACTGAACTCCGCACCGATCTCGCTCCCGCTCCACCGCCTCGACATCGCGCAGCACGCCGACGGCGCGGTGGTCGTCGTCCTCGCCGACGGTGAGACGGCAAATTCTCTTACCAACGCACCCGTTTGGATCGAGGGCGTGGGCTGGTGCTCCGACACGCCCACCCTTGAGATGCGCGACTGGGGCGAGGCCGCGTATGCGCAGCTGGCCGCCGATATGGCCTACCGGATGGCGGGCATCAGCAACCCGGCTGCGGAGATCGATTTCTTCGAGATATGCGATGAATACTCATTCAAGGAGCTCCAGCACATGGAAGCCCTGAGGCTCTGCATGCCGGGGGAAGCGGCGCACCTCGTCGAGACGGGCGTCACCGCCATCGCCGGTGAGCTTCCAGTGAACGTATCGGGCGGCGCGCTCGGCGTCGGACACCTCTTCGAGGCCTCCGGCGCACAGAAGATACTCGAGCTCGTCGAACAGCTTCGCGGTGAAGCCGGCACGCGGCAGATTCACGACGTCGAGGTCGGGCTCGCGCAGACATGGCGCGGCGTGCCCACCGCAACGGGGGCAGTCGCCATTCTCTCGAACAGGTAGGAGGTCTCTTGCAATGGGATATAGAAAAGTGGCAATAGTGGGAGCCGGAATCACCAAATTCGTCCGGCGCGCGCAGGAGACGGGAAAGGAGCTCAGTTGGCAGGCCGCGAAGATGGCCCTCGACTCCTGCGAACTGACACTCGATGAGGTCGACTGCGTCACGCTCGGCACCGCGCCGGACGCCTTCGACGGCGTCCACATGAAGGGTGAATACCTCGCGGACGGCGCGGGGGCGTTCAGAAAACCGTACATGCGGAACTACGTGGGGGGCGGCACCGGTGTATTCAGCCCGATCCACGGCTGGTTCCACGTGGCGAGCGGGATGGCGGACATCTGTCTCGTCGTGGCCGAGGAGAAGATGTCGTCATGCGTGCCGCACCCGCAGGGCGCATTCCTCACGATCTTCGATCACACCACCGAGCAGCCGCTCATGCCGAACCTGATCTGGATATTCGCGCTCGAGATGAACCGGTACATGCAGGCGTACGGCATCTCCAAGGCGGACATCGCGCGGGTCTCGGTGAAGAACAAGAAGAACGCCCTCGATCACCCCTCGGCACAGGTGGCCGAGGCGATAACGGTCGAGGATGTACTGAATTCCGAAACGCTCGCCTGGCCGGTCAACCGGCTCGATATCAGCCCCGCCTCCGATGGGGCCGCGGCGGTCGTCCTGGCCAGCGAGCGCGTCGCACGGCGCCTCACCGAGAAGCCGGTCTGGATCGACGGCATCGGTTTTTCCATCGACACGGCATACTGGGCGACGCGTGATCTCTGCTATCCGCGCTACGTCGAGACGGCGGCGCGGATGGCCTACGAGATGGCCGGGATCACCGAGCCCAGCAAGGAAATTCACGTGGCCGAGCCGTACGATCCATTCGACTACAAGGAACTGCACCACATGGAGGGCCTGATGCTCTGCCCGCGCGGCGAGGCCGCGCGTCTCACCGCGGACGGGGTCACGGCACGCGACGGCAATCTTCCGATCTGTCCCTCGGGCGGCGCCCTGGGCGTCGGCAACCCGATCGCCGCGACCGGCCTCATGAAGATCATCGAGATCTTTCTCCAGCTCCGCGGTGAAGCGGGCAAGCGCCAGGTGCCGGGTAAGCCGCGCTGCGGCCTCGCCCAGGCATGGGGCGACCTGATGCAGATGGGAACGGTCGTCGTGATGAGAAACTGAACGCATTCCCCGCCGGCGCTCCGGCGGGGATATGAGGATAGAGCGATGAAGGAAATCGTAACCAAACATGCCAAGGAGATCGGACAATGAAGCTTGAAGATTACGAACTCGGGGGAACCGCGCTCCGCTCGTCCGACATCAAGCAGGGCAAGGTACTCACGACGAAGTTCAAGCCGAACCTCGCATACGCGTGGGACGACGGCGTCGCGATCGGCCGGTACCTCGCCGAGCTCCGCAGCGGCCGCATCGTCGCCCGCATCTGTTACAAGTGCCACCGCATCATGCTCCCGCCGCGGATGTTCTGTGAGCTGTGTTTCCGGCCGACCGACGAGTGGATGTTCCTGAAGGACACCGGCACGGTGAATACGTTCAGCATCGTGCATGTCAACTGGGACGCCTCGCGCCGCGGCGCGGACGAGCCACCGCTCATTCCCGCCGTCATCGAGATAGACGGAGCCTCGGAGGGAATGGGGATCATGCACATGCTCGGCGAAATCGATCCGAACGACGTTGCGGTGGGAATGAAGGTGAAGGCCGTATGGAAACCCGAGGATGAACGCACAGGCGCGATCACCGATATTCTCTATTTCAAACCGCTCCGCTCAGGGGCGAAGGCAAAGCGCGGCGGCGCCCGGCGCAAGCGCTGATGGAACGGCAGAGAGAGGGAGAACGACAATGGCAATAACCGAGAAGATCACGAATACGACGAAACCGACGTACTGGGAAGGACAGATCCCCGTCGATTACGTCTACACGTACGGCCTCGCCGGCGAGAAGTTCTTTAGGGCCGTAAAGGACAAGGGCACCTTCCTCGGGACCCACTGCGCATGCTGTGATGTCACCTTCGTGCCCCCGAAGATATACTGCGATCGCTGCTTCGCCAAGCTCGAGAAGTATATCGACGTGGGAACGTTGGGATTCATCGAGAGCTTCACCGTATCGTTCAAGAATATGGACGGCTCGGACAAGGAGCGGCCGCGGATACTCGCAATGATCAAGATCGCCGGTACGGATGGTGGATTGATCCACTACCTCGTGGGAATCGCGCCGGATGACATCGCGCTCGGGATGCCCGTCGAGGCAATATTCAAGCCCAAGAACAAACGCACCGGTGAATTAGAGGACATCGTGGGATTCGGACCGGTGAAACAGGTCCGCGGGAAGCGCTGAACAAGCGCGCGGTGGATTGATCGACAGGCGGGCCATCGCCGGACCGAACCGTAGGCTGTAGCATGAATGACAAAGGGTGAGCGCCGACCGCTCACCCTTTGTGCATTCCCGAAGGAGGTTTATTCTTCGATCACGCTGCTCAGGCCACCTTCGGCTCACTCAATCGAACCTTACCGAGCCTTTTTCTTAGCGTTGGGGGGAACACCCAAACTAAAAAAAACCGCGAGCTCAACTAAGGCTACATCATTATGTATTCAAAATTCATGCCAGAAATTGGAATGAAATAGTGACCAGGTTGCCCGGCCGGATCGCCGCGCGCGCGGCATGTGGAAAAAGATTATAACTTACTTATTAGTAATCATATATGCTTTTCAACTAATGTTTATAATTGCTGTAGTTGCATGTACTGCAATGTGTTTTCACAATTTCTTCGCGCTTACGGAGAGTTAATATTTTTAACGAAAGAGATGTATGCGTAAATAAATTTTACTCGACTTCGACGATATGGATCGTGTTTGTCGGCTCCTTTTCCCTGGTGGGGATGCCGGCCGTGAGAACCATCCGCCCGCCGTAGCCCGCCTCGAGCAGCCTCTCTTTTACGGTCGCGAAGACCGTTTCCGTCTCGTCTATCCGGTCGACGCGGACCGGCTTCACGCCCCAGACGAGCGCCATTTGCCTCGCGACCGTCTGAAGGTCGGTCAGGGCGAGTATGGGCACGGAGGGACGGTGGCTCGCCATCATGCGGGCCGTCGCGCCGGAGTGTGTGAGACA
>DATKWS010000018.1:0-16069 GCA_035529435.1 Patescibacteria group bacterium | reverse complement strand
CCTCTCCGGTTTTTTTATTCTTGTCCTCTCCGCCGTTTCGTCGGCCTCCGACGAAACGATTGCCCCGGACAGCTGGGTATATCCGGCGCTTCGGACCTTCGAGCTGCGGGGGCTCGTGACCCTCGAACCCACGGTACCGTATTCCCGCAGCCAGGTGGAGCGCTATCTCGATTCAATTCTAACCGGTCTCGACGCGGAAGGTGCGGTGCTCAGCGGGCGGCAGCGTTTTCTCCTCGGACGGCTACGGGATGAATTCGAGGGGCGCGCCTCCCGGCCGCAGGATCGTGAGGATCGGCCGGTGTTTCTCTACGGGGAGGGCGGCCGCTTCTTCGCGGTCGATTTCACCGCGGGCGGCGTCCTGCAAAAAAGGATCGATCGCGAGAAGGGAGAGACCGACGGGCTGCTGGTGCCGGGCATCCTGATCGACCTCGGCGATCGGCTGACGCTGGAAACCAATTACCGGGTTCGGATCGAGCCGGAGCGTGATCGCTACCGGCCCCGGCGGAAGCCTTCGGCGCGGGAGAAAAGTTTCCGCGGCGTAACGATGGATTTCGAGCGGGGATATCTCTCGGTGCGCGGGGGCGAGTGGCGGTTGCAACTCGGCAGGGACTACATCCACTGGGGAAACGGCCGCTCCGAGGGATTGCTCATCTCGCGGACCGCCGGTTCCCTCGATCACGTGTTCGGCACCGTTACGATGGGGAGATTCACCCTGAGCGCGATCCATGCGTTTCTCGATCCGGTCATGCCGAGGCATCTGACGGGACACCGGCTCACGGTGCGGCTTCCGGGCAAAATATACCTCGGCATCAGCGAGACCGTCATCTACACGGGGCGCGGGCTCGACTTCGTCTATCTACTGCCCGTCGTTTCGTATTACGCAAATCAGTACAACGAGCGGGGCGACGACAACGTGCTGGTGGGCATCGACGTGAAGATACCGGTCCGCAGGGGTTTCATCCTGTACGGCGAGATCCTGATGGACGATCTACAGTACGAGAACGATCCGCCCGCGCCGGACCGGCTGGCCGTGAACGTCGCGGCCGAGGCCCTCCTCTCGCCGGCGGGGCGCGATGTCGAGGTCCTCGTGGATTACACGTTCATCGATATATTCACGTACGCGCACAGAGATTCCCTCATCACGCGGTACGTTGCAGGTGACGGCGCGTATCCGGCGAATCCGATCCTCGGCTCCCCCCTCGGCCCCGATGCCGACCGCTGGCGCTTCGACGTCCGGGCGGCCGTGCATCCCCGGATCATCGTGGGGTTGGAGGGGAGCTTCGCGCGCCGCGGTGACGGAAGCGACCTCCGGGAATGGGATCGGGGGGAGGATCCCGATCCACCGTTTCCGAGCGGCACCGTGACGCGTGAGGACCGTTACGGTGCAGCGCTCTCGGTGGACCTGGGAGGTGGGTCAACGTTCGCAGCCGGCGGGGGATGGATGGATCAATCGGGGACGGCTGCCCGTCTGCGGGAATCCTTCGCGTTTGCGGAGCTCCGTATCGATTTTTAATGCGCACGGCACTCGGCATCATACGTCTTATCAGACCGCACAATGTAGCAGCTGCGGTTCTTTCCACGGTGGTGGGATTCACCATGGCCGGCCGTGGATCCGGGCCGTGGACGCTCGTCTGGGCGGTCGCTCTCTGCACGGCTGCCGGCAATACGATCAACGACTGGTACGATATCGACATCGACCGGTTCAACAAGCCGGGGCGGCCGCTCCCGTCCGGTGCCGTCTCGATGCGGGGTGCGCGAGTCCTCTACATCGTGCTGCTCGCCGCGCTGGCCCTCTTGGTCGTGAGGCTTCCGGCCCCGCAGGCCGTCTGGCTCGTCGCGTGGGTGTTGTCGCTGCACTGCTACTCTGCGTGCTTGAAACGTGTGTACCTGGCCGGCAATCTCCTCGTGTCGGCCGTAGCGGCCTCGGGATTCCTTCTCGGCGCCTATGCGGGCGGGGTGATCATGGCGGGTGCGGTACCGGCCGGATTCACCTTCGTGTTCGTGCTGGGGAGGGAACTGGTCAAGGATTGCGAGGACGAGCCCGGTGACCGTCTCAGCGGCGCGCGAACGGTTCCCGTCGTATCAGGAAAGCGGGCGGCGCTCAATGCGGCGGTCGCCGTCTTTGCCGTGCTCGCGATCGGATTTCCCCTTCCCGGTCTTCTCGGTTTCTACCGCCAGGGTTACACGGTGATAATGTTCGCGTCGGTTGTTCCGCTCATCGTCGCTTCTGCAATACTCACCGCGCGTGGAAGGGCCCTCGCACTGGTCAGCCTGCTGCTCAAGGCCGGGATGTTCTTCGGCGTTGCGGCGTTTTACTTCGGCGCGTCATGATGGAAGGAGCGGTTGTTCGATGCAGATAGGCATTCATTCCATGCTTGTTCTCGCCGTGATTCAGGGTCTGACCGAATTCCTGCCGGTGAGCTCGTCGGGACATCTCGTGCTCGCCGAGGCCCTGCTCGGCGGCAGGGAGACCGGTGCCGGAGTCATGTTCGAGGTGGCCGTGCATGTGGGGACGCTCTGCGCCATCCTGCTGGTGTACCGCAAACGCGTGGTCTCGATATGTGCGGCACTCGTGAGCTGTGCCGCCCGGCTGCGTGTGCCCGATGAGCGGCGGGATGATATCGCCTATGCCGGTTTCATCATCATTGCCAGCGTGCCCGCCGCCGCGGCGGGCATATTTCTGCATGACGCCGTCGCCGGCCTGTTCGATTCACCGGCGGTCACCTCGATCCTGCTCGTCGTGACCGGATGCTTTCTCCTGCTGTCGCGCCGCCGGAGGACGGGCGGCACGCTTGCGTGGCGCACAGCACTGATCGTCGGCGTGGCGCAGGCGATCGCCATTCTTCCCGGGGTTTCCCGGAGCGGATGGACCATCACGACGGCGCTGCTCCTCGGCATCGGTTTCGGAACAGGGGCGGAGTTCTCGTTTCTCCTATCGGTGCCGGCGATCATCGGAGCGCTGCTTCTGGAGGTTGCACGGAGCCCGGAGTCCATGACCGTCGGATCGGTTCCGCACATCATCCTTGCAATGGCGGTGGCGTTTCTGTCCGGCTGGATCGCGCTGCGGCTTCTGCTCGGCGTTCTGGCCAGGGAGCGCATGCATCGGTTTGCCTACTACCTCATACCGGTGGGCTCGATCGCGTTTTTGTATTTTACGCTGGTGCGATAATGAACGGTCTGGTGGTTGACCGTGCCCCGCGCCTGTGTTAGTTTTACAGTTCCCGGTATGTGTCATTCTATAGAGGAGCATTGATGCTGGACAAAGTATACGATCCGAAAGGGATCGACACGAAATGGCAACGGATCTGGGAGGAGCGCGGTGTCTTCACCGCCTCACGCGATTCCGGAGATTCACCCTATTCGATTATCCTGCCGCCGCCGAATGTTACGGGGCAACTCACCGTCGGTCACGCGCTCGGAACGACGGTACAGGATCTCCTGTGCCGCTGGAAGAGGTTGAAGGGATGTAACGTGCTGTGGCTCCCCGGCACCGATCATGCGGGGATCGCAACGCAGACGGTCGTCGAAAAATCATTGCTCGAGCATGGAATCGGCAGGGAGGAGTTGGGCAGGGAGAAATTCATCGAGGAGTGCTGGCGGTGGAAGGAGACGTACCACGATCGGATCGTGAGGCAGCTCGGCCGGCTGGGCGCCTCGCTCGACTGGACCCGGGAGGTGTTCACGCTCGATCCGGGCGTCTCGAGGGCGGTCCGGCGCGTGTTCGTGCATCTCTACGAGAAGGGATTGATATACCGCGACCGGTACATAGTAAACTGGTGTCCCGCCTGCCGGACCGCGATCAGCGACGAGGAAGTGGAATTCCGTGATCATCTGGGCAAGCTCTACTATATCGTCTACCCGTTCGCCGACGGCGGCGGCGAGGTCGTCGTGGGCACGACGAGGCCGGAGACGATGCTCGGGGACGTTGCGGTCGCGATCAGCCCCGAGAATCCGGAGGCGGCGGATCTCGAGGGGCGGATGCTCGTATTGCCGCTTACGGACAGGAGCATTCCGATCATCCTCGATGACGTCGTCGATCCCGAATTCGGGACGGGGTTCCTCAAGGTGACCCCCGCACACGATGCGACGGACTTCGAGATCGGAAGGCGGCACGGCCTCGCCCCCTTCATCGTTATCGGACGTGACGGTACGATGAACGAGGCGGCAGGCAGGTTCGCCGGCCTCACCGTAGCGGATGCCCGCGCCGGCGTGTTGGCGGCGCTCGAGGAGGAAGGGTTGCTGCGGAACGTCGAGGATTACCACCATGCGATCGGGCACCATGACCGGTGCGACACGATCGTCGAACCGGCCGTTTCCCGCCAGTGGTTTCTTCGGATGGATTCGCTCGCGGCGCCGGGTATCGAGGTCGTCGAACGGGGCGATGTCACCTTCTATCCCGGACGTTGGAAGAATATCTATCTCAGCTGGATGGAGAATATCAGGGATTGGTGCATCTCCCGGCAGCTCTGGTGGGGACACCGCATTCCCGTCTGGTACTGCACGGAGTGCGATGAAACCATCGCCGCGGTCGACGAGCCCGAGCGGTGCACCACATGCGGGAGCGCCGTTCTCACGCAGGACGAGGATGTTCTCGACACGTGGTTCTCCTCCTGGCTGTGGACCTTTTCGCCGATGGGATGGCCTGAGAAGTCGCGCGATTTCAAGATCTTCCACCCGACCAGCGTACTGGTCACGGGGGGGGACATTATATTCTTCTGGGTGGCGCGCATGATCATGGCCGCCCTCGAATTCACCGGTGAGATACCCTTCTCGGACGTCTATATCACGGGCATCGTGCGCGATGCAAAGGGGCGCAAGATGAGCAAATCGCTCGGGAATTCACCGGATCCCATCGATATCATCGATACGTACGGCGCTGATGCATTCAGATTCACCCTGATGAAGCTCTCCCCGCCGGGACAGGATCTCCTCTTCGACGAATCCAAGGTCGAAATGGGAAAGCACTTCGCGAACAAGATCTGGAATGCGGCGCGTTTCGTCATGGAGCAGCCGTACGATGATCGGGACCTGTTCGGTGGGAGCCCCAACGACGATCCGCTCAACGCCGCCTGTGCCGCTCTCTTCGGGCGGGCGCCGTCCGCCGGGGCCGCCTTCGGCTGGGAGGATCGGTGGATCGCCGGTGAACTGGTGCGCGCACTGGGGGAATTCGAGCGGGCCATCGATGCGTACCGGATCGACGAGGCGCTCGGCATTGCGTACGATTTCTTCTGGCACGCATACTGCGACTGGTACCTCGAGCTATCGAAGCCGGTTCTCCGGGAGAATGGGGCGCGGGGCCGGGGGGCAGCCCTTACCGCGCGGTTCACACTCGCCCTCTCGATGATGATGCTCCACCCGATCATGCCGTTCATCACCGAGGAGATATGGAGCCTCGTCGCGCCGGGTGCAGAGATTCTCGCAGCATCCCGAATACCGGGGCTTCCCGCCGGGCTCGTCGATCCGTCCCTGGCGGAGCAGGTCGGACAGTTCCAGGAGATCGTCACGAACATCAGAAATCTCCGCCAGACGTTCCGCCTGCCGCCCGCCCAGGGTGTACGTGTCATCATACGCTGCGAGCCGGGTGCGGCGATGCAGGAGCGTCTCGAGCGGTTCCGCCGGCAGATCGTCCATCTCGCCCGGGTCGATGAGCTCGAAATAGCCGAAAACGTGCCGAAACCGGCGGGGAGCGCATCAGCCGGCTTGACCGGCCTGGAAATATATGTACCATTGAAGGGGATCATCGATATCGATGTGGAGCGGCAGCGGCTTCGGAGGGACCTCGAGAAGCTGTCCGCAGAGACCGAAAAGATCGAAAATCGCTTCGGCGACGGACGATTTTTGCAGCGGGCTCCCGATGATGTGATCGCGCGTGAACGATCCCGGTTGGAGGAGATGGCTGACCGCAGGGATCGTATCGCAAGAATCCTGGAGGAAATGGAGTGAAACAGGAACCAGGCGAGGGAGGCGGCGCCACGGAGAATCGTAACGGTTATTTCAAGGGGGGGTGTACGGTCGGCGAGATTCTCTTATCGGCGCGGGAGAAAGCCGACATCTCACTCGACGATGCGAGCCAGGAGACCAAGATCCCCCGCGCAATGCTCGAGTATCTCGAGACCGATAATTTCGAGGCGATCCCGGCAAAGGTATACGTGAAGGGATTCCTCAGGTCGTACGCGGAGCTGCTCGATCTCGACGTCACCCACGTCTTGAGCAAGTACGAGGTGCAGACGGGGCAAACCCATACCAGTAAAGGTGACCACTGGGAGATCGAGACGGAGGTCGTCGAGGAGAAGCTCCAGTCGCCACGGATCGTCGGGCGCCTCGCTCTGCCGGCCATCGTGATAATCATCGCGGTCATCGTACTCGTACGCCTCGGTATGCGCGAGGGGCCCGTCACGGAACCACCCTCCGATAAGAGTGTCCTCGAGGAGATTGGGGGCCGCGAGGGAGCGCCCCGCTATGAACCCGTCGATACGGTGCGGGATGCGGCGCCGCGCGATGAGGTGAAAGACAAGGATCAGGGGCGGAATATGCCTCCTGCCGGTTCGGAGGTCGCGGAATCACCCGCCGAGTTGGTTTCTCTCGAACTCGAGTTGATCGCCCACGAGCGGG
Source organism: Patescibacteria group bacterium (assembly GCA_035529435.1). Lineage (GTDB taxonomy): Bacteria > Krumholzibacteriota > Krumholzibacteriia > Krumholzibacteriales > Krumholzibacteriaceae > DATKWS01. The sequence goes on along the minus strand of DATKWS010000018.1, from coordinate 9,457 downwards.
AGAGGATCTGGTTCGATCTTCTGACCGTGTCGATGGTCAGCGAACGTCCGGAGACCACGGCGTACGATTTCATTCTTCTCCCGGGGGAATCAAAGACATTCAATGCGACCGATGCGTTTGTTCTGAGAAAGGTCGGCAATGCCGGCGGGTTCACGATGATGCTCAACGGCGTGCGGCTTCCCCCCCTTGGTGAACGGTCCGAGGTGCGACGCGATGTCGTGATAACGAGAAACGATCTTCCGAACGAGCAACGTGAGACACCGTGAAAAATCCCACCGGAGACGCCATGTCTCTCTTCAAACTGAAATCGAGCTACAAACCGACCGGTGATCAACCGTCGGCCATCGACGAGCTCACCGCCGGCATCCGCAATCGAACCAAGTACCAGACCCTGCTCGGGGTGACCGGTTCGGGCAAGACATTCACCATCGCAAACCTGATAGCCCGTGTCGGTATGCCGGCACTCGTCATCTCGCACAACAAGACACTCGCGGCCCAGTTGTACGGTGAATTGAGGGGCCTGTTTCCGGAAAACGCCGTCGAGTACTTTATCAGCTATTACGATTACTACCAGCCGGAGGCCTTCATCCCCGCAACCGACACCTATATAGAGAAGGATGCCTCCATCAACGACGATATCGACCGGTTGCGGCTCAGGGCGACCGGATCGCTGATGACGAGGCAGGATGTGATCGTCGTATCCAGCGTCTCATGTATATACGGCCTCGGTTCGCCCGAGGAATTCAGGGATATGACGATATTCGTCTCGGAGCATGAATCCATCGGGCGGGACGAGCTGCTGCGCAGGCTCGTCGCTATACAGTACACGAGAAACGATATCGATCTCGCCCGCGGAACATTCAGGGTGCGGGGCGATACCATCGAGCTGCGCCCCGCCTTCATGGAGGAGGCGATCCGTTTCGAGCTGTTCGACGAAGAGATCGAACGGATCTCGATCCTTCACCCGGTTTCCGGCGAGGTACTTCGCCGCGCCCCGCATGTCACGCTGTTCCCCGCCTCCCATTTCGTTACGTCGGGTTCGCGCCTCGAACCTGCGATCGTGGGAATCGAACGGGAGCTCATGGAACGGCTGGGGGAGCTCAGGGAGGCCGGCAAGATGCTCGAGGCGAACCGGCTCGAGAAACGAACCCGCTACGATATCGAGATGATGCGGGAGATGGGGTACTGCACCGGGATCGAGAACTATTCGCGCCATCTCTCCGGGCGGCGGGCGGGGGAACGGCCGGCCACGCTCATCGATTACTTCCCGTGTGATTTTATCGTGGTCATAGACGAATCGCACGTCACCATTCCGCAGATTCGCAGTATGTACGAGGGAGATCGGAGCCGCAAGCTGACGCTCGTCGAGTATGGATTCAGGCTTCCCTCCGCGCTGGACAACCGCCCCCTGCGTTTCGATGAGTTCGAATCGATCATCGATCTCTTCGTATTCGTCTCCGCGACGCCCAGCGACTTCGAGCTCGAACGGAGCGGCGGCGAGGTCGTGGAGCAGATCGTACGCCCGACCGGTCTGGTCGATCCCCGGATCGAAGTGCGTCCGGTCGAGGGACAGATCGATGATCTCCTCGCCGAGATACGCAAGCGCGTCCGGCGAAAGGAGCGCGTCCTCGTGACCACGCTGACGAAACGGATGTCGGAGGATCTCACGACCTACCTCTCCGGTCTCGGTGTCAAGGTTCGCTATCTGCACAGCGATATCGCCGCCCTGGACCGCGTGGAGATACTGCGCGACCTGCGCTTCGGCGAGTTCGACGTCCTGGTCGGCATCAACCTGTTGCGCGAGGGGCTCGATCTTCCCGAGGTCGCGCTTGTGGCGGTTCTCGATGCGGACAAGGAGGGATTTCTCCGTTCCCGGACCTCCCTGATCCAGACGGCCGGCCGTGCCGCCCGGAACATCAACGGGATGGTGATCTTTTACGCGGACAGCATGACCGGTTCGATGAAGCGGGCCATCGAGGAGACGAGCCGGAGGAGGGAGAAGCAGATCGTATACAATCGCCGGCACCGAATCACGCCGCGCTCCATCGTCAAATCGATCGAGGACGTGCGGATCACGACTTCGGTGGTCGACGCGAAACGGAGCGCCGGGCGGGACGGGGAGGGAGCGCGCGAGATCATCATTCCGGATCGGTGGGACGACCCCGGGATTCTGAAGGCGCTCGAGGAGGAGATGTGGCGGGAGGCCGAGGCGTTGCATTTCGAGCGGGCGGCCAGCATCCGGGACCGGATCGAGGAGATACGGATGAACATGCAGAGGAGGAATCGGGGTGGACGATCGAGACGAGTTTCTTCGAAATCTCGTTGAGCGGGCAATCGCCGAGGATGCGGCGCGTGAGGATGTAACGACCGCGGCACTCGTTGATCCCCGGCTGCGGGCGCGGGCGACGATCGTGGCCAGGGCCGGCGGCATCGTTTCGGGGCACCGGCCGGCCGCGGCGGTCTTTCGTGCGTTTGATCGAACATTCCGTTACACGGAAGCGGCCCCGGATGGATCGCATGTCGAACCGGAGAGCACCGTCGCCTCGGTCGAGGGACCCTGCACGGCGATCCTCTCGGGAGAGCGAACCGCGCTCAATTTTCTCCAGCACCTCTCCGGTATCGCGACCTTGACGGGCCGTTTCGTGGAAGCGGTGTCGGGTACCGGTACGGTCATACTGGACACCCGTAAAACGATCCCCGGGCTCAGGGCGCTGGAGAAGGAGGCCGTCGTCCACGGGGGCGGGCAAAACCACCGGAGCGATCTGCGGGACCGGATCCTCGTCAAGGAGAATCACATCGCCGCTGCTGCGGGGTTGCCGGGCGTCCTCGCGAGGCTCGGCGGTGAGCGGCTGAAGGACGCAGAGATCGAGGTCCGAACGCTGGAAGAGCTGCGCCTGCTCGCATCCTCGCCCCCCGGCCGGATCATGCTCGATAATTTCAGTCCGGATATGGTCGCGGCGGCGCTTGCCGAACTCGACGGGTGGGGGGCGGCACGCCCCGAGGTCGAGGTCTCCGGCGGAGTGAATCTCGAAAACATCATGCACTACGCGCAGCGGGGGGTCGATTTCATCTCGGTCGGTGCGCTCACCATATCGGCACCGGCCCTCGATCTCAGTTTCATCGTTTCTGATGTGGAGGCCGATGATGGTTGATCGCGGCGATGCGGCGCCGGGACGCGGGGATCTGCACCCCGCGCGTCTCCTCGGCCTTTTTGAGATGAAGCGTATCGCACGGACGGTGCTGCTGATCGACCGTTGCGGGTCGACAAACGCTGCGGCGGCTGCGGCCTGTTCCCACAGGGTGGCGGATGGCACCGTCCTGATCGCCGAGGAGCAGTACGCCGGGCGGGGCAGATCGGGACGGCGGTGGTTTTCCGCGCCGGGAAAGAGCCTCACCTTTTCGATCATTCTCATGCCGCACCGCGGCGTGGAGGGCCTCACCCCTCTCGCGGCCCTGTCGGCCGCGCGGGCACTCGACGGGATCTGTACCGGGATCGGCGTGAAATGGCCCAACGATCTCTACCTCGGCGGGAAAAAGCTCGGCGGCATACTCGCCGAGGGGAAGGGCGCCTCTGTCGTGCTCGGGATGGGAATCAACGTCAACGAGGAGATGCGGGATTTCCCCGATGAGATCAGCGGCGAGGCCACGTCCCTTCTGATCCATACGGGAAAGCCGCTCGACCGCGGGGCCGTACTCGCCGGCGTGCTCGCGCGGTTTGAACAGGCGTACGATGAGTGGGAGCGAAGCGGATTCGCGCCGTTCACGGAAGAGTTCCAAGATCGATTGCTCTACCGGGGGGAACAGGTGCTGCTGCTCGACGGCGCGGAACGGATCGGGGGGACGGTGCTCGGGATCACCAGTGAGGGATACCTGCGGATCGATGTGGATGGCGCCGAACGTATCGTCGCGGCGGGGGATGTCTCGCTGCGCCGGTAGCGGTGCGGTCTCGAAACGGATATGGACATGATACTGCTGTTCGATAGGGGAAACCGTGCGCTCAAGGCGGCCCTGCACTCAGCGGGCACGATCACGCGGCGGTGGCGGGAAGAACCGGGGGACTCGGTGGGGACGGTCACGGCGATACTCGATTCGTGCAGGCCGCGGGGCGTCGCCTTCTCGAGTGTCGTACCGGGCTGGAATCGGCTCCTCTTGGAGACGGTTCGGCGACGCGGTATCGAGCGCGTCGTCGAGGCCGGAGCGGACATTCGCCTGCCGTTCGATCTGCTCGTCGACAACGCTGAAAAGCTCGGCGCCGATAGGATCGCCGCCGCATGCGGCGTTGCGGCGCTGGATCACCGTGAGGCGGTCATCATCGATGCCGGAACCGCCGTGACGGTGGATATACTCTCGCGCGAAGGATTCATCGGCGGCGCCATTTTCCCCGGGATCGACATGATCCTTGATTCTCTGCACGAGGGGACGGAGTCCCTGCCACGCATACAGTGCGGGGACACCATACCCGCGATCCCCGGCCGGGATACGGCAGGTGCCATGGCGGCAGGTGCGTTCTGGGGCTGGATCGGAGCGGTGCGTGAACTCGTGGCGCGATCGCATTCATATCTGGAGGGGGAGCACCCCGTCTTCGTCACGGGAGGGAATGCCGACCTCGTCGCCCCGTACTGTCCGGGGGATGTGACGGTCGATGAAGATATCGTTTTTCGCGGCCTGTTGCTCCTGTTCGAACTGAACGCCTGAATCGACGGGATGATCCCCGGCGATGCGGCGCCTGCGCCCCCGCCCGATCCACGCGGCCCTTTCGGGCATGCCAATCGCATGGCTCCGCATCGATACCTTCGGTTCACCACGTCCGCCCGCTGACGGCTGACTCGATCATTCCGGCTGGGAGCATATACCCATGCTGATCCCGAAACCCGAAGCTGAAGAAAACGAAAAAGGGAGTAATAGTGAGCAAAAAGTCAAAAAATTGAGATAATGAACGACAGATAGCTGCTGTTTACATCTACATCCATTCAGCATTCGATTTCCACAAAAAAAATGCTTTGCAATTTAAATGGGATGGTAATATATTGTTCGATACCTGGCAATCGAACGTTGTGAGTGCTAACCAATTATCATTATTGAAGAAAGGGGGATACCGATGAAAATCACGCCTCTCGCTGATCGGGTGCTCGTAAAGCCTATCGATCCGAAGGAAGTGAATAAAGGCGGGATCATCATTCCGGATACGGCGAAGGAGAAACCGCAGGAAGGTGAGATCATCGCTGCCGGCAAAGGCCGTATGAATGAAACAACCGGTGAGCGGATACCGATGGAAGTCAAGAAGGGTGATCGCGTTCTGTACGGAAAGTACTCCGGAACCGAGATCACGATCGATAAAAAGGAATACCTCATCCTCAGGGAAAGCGATATTCTGGCTGTGCTGTAAACGGGCAGGAAGGAGTGAATATCAATGGCTAAGCAGATCAAATTTGATATCGATGCCCGTGACCGGCTCAAGGCCGGTGCGGACATCCTTGCCAACGCGGTCAAGGTGACTCTCGGTCCCAGGGGCCGGAACGTCATTCTTGACAAGAAATTCGGATCGCCGACCATCACCAATGACGGCGTAACCATCGCCAAGGAGATCGAGCTCAAGGACCCGTGGGAAAATATGGGCGCACAGATGGTCAAGGAAGTCGCTACCAGGACGCAGGACGTCGCCGGCGACGGGACGACCACGGCAACGATCCTGGCGCAGTCGATGATTCAGGAAGGGCTCAAGAACGTCACGGCCGGCGCGAATCCGATGTTCCTCAAGAAGGGGATTCACAAGGCGGTGGACGCGGCCGTCGATTACATCAAGAAGCAGTCCAAGCAGGTCCGAAAACGCGAGGAGATCGCCTCCGTCGCCACTATCTCCTCGAACAACGACACCGAGATCGGCGAACTGATCGCCGATGCGATGGAGAAGGTCGGCAAGGATGGCGTCATCACCGTCGAAGAGGCCAAGGGCATGGAGACCTCGCTCGAGGTCGTCGAGGGTATGCAATTCGACCGCGGATACCTCAGCCCCTATTTCGTTACCGACGCCGAGCGGATGGAAACAGTTCTCGAGGATGCATACATCCTGATCCACGACAAGAAGATCAGCGCGATGAAGGACATGCTTCCCGTGCTCGAGAAGATCGCGCAGCTCAACAAGCCGCTCCTCATCATCGCCGAGGATGTCGAGGGGGAGGCGCTCGCCACGTTGGTCGTCAACAAGCTGCGGGGCACCCTGCAGGTTGCCGCCGTCAAGGCCCCCGGTTTCGGGGACCGGCGCAAGGCGATGCTCGAGGATGTCTCGGTTCTCACGGGCGGCCGCGTGGTCTCCGAGGAGACCGGATTCAAGCTCGAGAACGCCACGGTGACGGATCTCGGCCGGGCCAAGAAGATCACGATCGACAAGGACAACACGACGATCATCGAGGGTGCCGGCAAGGCCCAGAAGGTCAAGGAGCGCATCAACCAGATCAAGGTCCAGATCGAGGACACGACCTCGGATTACGATCGTGAGAAGCTCCAGGAACGCCTCGCCAAGCTCGCCGGCGGCGTCGCCGTGATCACGGTCGGCGCGGCCACCGAGATCGAGATGAAGGAGAAGAAGGCGCGCGTCGAGGATGCACTCGCCGCGACGAGGGCGGCCGTCGAGGAGGGGATCGTCCCCGGCGGCGGCATCACCCTGCTGCACGCGGCCAACGAGATCAAGAAACTGAAGCTCACGGGTGAAGAGGCGATCGGCGCGAACATCGTCATCAAGGCCCTCGAGGAGCCGGCCAAGATGATCGCGATCAACGCGGGCAAGGAAGGCGCGGTGATCGTCGAGGCCCTCAAGAAGGAGAAGCCCGAGATCGGGTACAACGCTGCAACGGACACCTTCGAGAACATGGTGGAGGCGGGCATTGTCGATCCGACCAAGGTCGCCCGCTCCGCGCTGCAGAACGCGGCGAGCATCGCGGCACTCATCCTTACCACCGAGTGCATTATAACGGAGATTCCCGAGAAGGAAAAGATGTCTGAAATGCCGCCGGGCGGCATGGGACCGGGAATGTACTAATCTCCATCGGGATGAAGTACGGGAGGGCGTCCCGGCACCGCCGCCGGGGCGCCCTTTTTTAAATTTATCTTGAATTACCGCTAAATCCTTACTATTTTACATCGGTACAGTGATCTGCTCGTTCGAGATTGGTTTGTATTATATGCCAACGCGATACATGGAAAATGGAACACGCAGAACATGAGCATGGAGGTTGCATGTTGAGACGCTGGACTGTACATAAACGGATGATCGTCGTTATCGGAGCGGCTCTGTTTGTCGTTCTGACCATGGGGTGCGGGGAAAAGGGGACGGTGCCCGAGCTGCCGCCCGGCGAGATCGATGCGCTGACGATTCTGTGCAATCCACTCTCTCCGGCCCCGGGTGAAATTGCCCAGCTCACAACCCAGGCAACGGGGCGGAGCGGTACGACGTGGCCCGAATACCACTGGGTCGTGGAGGCCGGTTCACTACTGGTCGACGAAGGGATCTCGGTGGGCTGGAAAGTGCCCGATGAATCCGGGATCTACCATATCGAGGTGCATGCCAGCCTCGATCAGAGCGCCGACAGCCTCGAGAAGGACATAATGGTCCGCAATTTCGAGGGGCTCACGTGGGATTGCACAATCTCCGGTTCAGCGAAGAGTGTGACTTCGAGCTACTTCCCGATTCAGGTTTCGGGTGGTGTCGCCTCGATCAGTTACGGTAGAAACTGGTACACGTCGCATCCGGTGTGGGGATACCACGTCCTGATCAAATCGGGCACCAGCGTATACGCCAAGACTGATTTCTTTAACGACGGCCAGTACCTCTACGGAGGCAACTACTTCACGATCAACACGAATGTGAACCAGATACTCGGATCGATGTATTCAACCTCATCGGGATATTACCGGCAGCAACGCATGGATGTCTGGTTGTTTCCCTTGCTCGGTTTCGGTTCACCCATCAACATAACAGAGAGCGATAATTCCGACGAATCGGACGACCCGATGGTGATAAAGAACAGGAAGAACCAACATGTCTATCCGGTCGGCAACGAAGCTCTCGATATGGTCGTTTGGCAGCAGAACATCACTGGTATAAAGCCCGATGGTACGGATGACGAATTCAACATCGGTTTTTCCAACAGTTCCCGCTGGAACAGCTCATGGAACGAGGGCCAGCCGCCGACATTCATGACGCTGACGCAGAGCTACTACATCACGATTAAGAAGATCGGAGCGGTGTGGGATACGAGCCGTGTATACTACAAGAATATACATCCAATCCTGCCCCCTCAGAATGACCATATCATATACTTCGTCGATTCCACGGGAACGTTCGAGCCGTGCTTGGTACCGATCGTCGGAAGCGAACCCGATACGCTGCAGCGGCGGGCTCTCATGCTCGGTCTCGACCACGGCATTTTCTGGCTGGAGGGCATCGAGGTCGGAGAGAAGACGTTGTTCGAATGGAATCCCGCGTCCAATCTGCTCGGCTTCATCGATACGAGGAAATTCCTCTGTTTCTTCGACTACCAGACTGAAACGGTAACCCGCATGACGAGTATCGGCAAGGTCAACGAGTTCGCCTGGTCTCCCGACGGAAGCCTTGTGGCTGTAATCAAAGAAATCGGAGTATCCATCGTGAATCCGCTGGGCGACGACCGCCTCATATTCACCAAGGAGCGGACGAGCGACGAGATATTCGGCATCAACTGGTCCCCCGATCCGGCCGATCCACGGCTGGGTTTCCGAATCGTGCGAAAGGGAAGCGGCGCAGGGGAATCATTTTCGGCAATCGTGGTCCCTTCTTCGGATAACGATCTGAAATGGTACTACGCTTCTCCCCGGGTCGATTGGTACATAGAGCCCACCATCGAGGATTACCGGTGGCTGCGCGTATTGTTCGAGCAAGACAACGCCGGCATCTATGCACCGGTACCGGTGGCGAATGTTTCGGGCAGGGAAGTCGTAATATATCATTCATTCGAATAACCGGACTGGGTGCCGGTATCGTAACGGGATTACATGCGGTCTCTTAGATTGGACCAGCTTCCTCCCTACCTCTTTGTCGAGATCGACGGGCTCAAGGAGTCGTATCGAAGGTCCGGCCGTGAGGTGCTGGACCTGGGAATCGGCGATCCGGACCTCGGTGCTCCGCCGGAACTGATCGAGAGTCTTCGAGCCGCACTCGATCGCCCCGAACATCATCGCTACCCCCCCGGCAGAGGGTATCCGCGTTTGGTCGAGGCCATTCGGAGGTGGGCCGAGAGACATCACGGAGTATCGATCGACGGCGGGGAACTGCTGGTCACGATCGGCAGCAAGGAGGCGATCGGGCATCTTCCCCTCGCCGTTGTAAATCAAGGAGATGCGGTGCTCGTACCCGATCCGGGGTATCCCGTTTATTACTCCTCCGCCGTTCTCGCCGGCGCCGAGCCGGTTCGGTTGCCGCTCG
>DATKWS010000017.1:0-2712 GCA_035529435.1 Patescibacteria group bacterium | reverse complement strand
TCAATCGTGCAGCATCTTCCATCCCGGTACGGGAAATTTCACGGGTGAATCCGAGGCGCGGAACGAGTACTATCGGATAATGGACGATGCGGGCGATAAAGCGCCGATATATATACTCGACCTGTTCAATCTCGAGGAGAAACGATACGGGTGCAGGGCGAAAAAGGGAACGAGCTGCTTTATCGACGCCATATCGGGCAAGGTGTCGCCATGCTTTCTGTTTCCGTATTCTTCCGGGGACTGCAACGTGTATGATCGGCGGTGCGATTCGAGACTCGAGGATATCTTGAACGGCGGGTTCTTCGATCACTACCGGGAGGAGCCCGGCACGAGGCGTCTCTGCATCAGGGATGTGAGGGGAGAGCTCGGGCATTTATGCAATAATCCCTATCTGGGAGAGGACGACAGGTTACAGGTGGAAGCGCTGATGGAGGTCATTGAGTGATCAGAAAGACGGTTTCTACGCTGCTCGTTGTATGCTTGATTGCGCATTTCGCTTCATGCTACTCGTCGAAGACCGAAATGGTGTACGACCTATCCGCCGGGCTTCCCCAGCATGAATCGGTAACGGTGCATATGAAAGACGGGAGCGTGCAGGAGTACAAATCGGGCGGCATCGTGGAGGAACGGTTCATCGGCATAGACGACGCGGGGAAGGCCGAGGAGATATTCCTCGAGGATATTCTGTACTTCGAGCTGGAGACGAAGGAGCTGTCCACCGGGATGACCGTGCTGGCGGGGGTCGGAACCGTGCTGGCTGCGGTGGTGGTGACCACCTTGATTGTGATAGCGGTGGCTTCCTGCCCCCACGTATCGGTGTTCGACGGGGAGTCGTGGGTGCTCGAGGCGGAACCGAACGGCGGCGCCATAACGCGATCAACCGAATACACCGACTACAGCGTCATGCGCTACACGAGCCCCGCGGAGGACGGGACGTACCGTATGCGGCTGGAGAACAACCTCGAGGAGATAGACTTCGACAACGAGTTGAAGCTGCTGGCGGTGGAACATTCCCCCGGCGCACGGGTGATACCCGATGTGAACGGCAGCCTCCTCGCCGTCTCGAATGTTGCGCGGCCGGCGTACGCGATGACCGACGGAGGGGTCGATCTCCTCGAGGAGTACGGCGTCGACGGCCGTCTCTTCTGGGACGGCGACCGTCACAAGACGGATTACGATGAGAAGCATCCGCGCGATGAGCTCTACCTGAAGTTCGAACGGCCCGCGGGGGCGCGCACGGGGGTTCTTGTATTCGAGGGGAGCAGCACGTACTGGAGCAAATACATCATGGCCGATTTCCTCTCGAAGTTCGGGAGGAGCGCAGCGGCGCGGTTTGCGAGGCTGGAGAACGATCCCCTGGGCAGGGAAAAGGTCGAGCGGTTCATGAAAAAAAGCGGTTATTACATCGACGTGCAGATCGAGCACAACGGTGAATGGATCGATGCGGGATGTTTCAAGACCGCCGGAACCTATGTGTCAAAGCTCCAGGCCCTGCAGATAGATTTCCCGGAGTCCGCCGGCGATACGGTTGAAATCAAGCTCACGTATGCGCCGTTTTTCTGGAATATCATGGAGATCGGCATGGGATATCGCGCGGAGCATGAAAACTTCCGCGTGACCGAGCTCGCCCCGGTCGAGGCGATCGACACCGGGCGCGGCGACATACGGGAACTGCTGCTCGCACGGGATGATCTCTATTACCGCGCCGTGCAGGGGGACCGGGCGGATATCACGTTTCAAGTGCCATCCGTCGAGCAGGATATGGAGCAAACGCTTATCCTGAAAACCTCGGGGTATTACAACTTCATACTCGATGCGGATAAGGAAATGCCGTTCCTGTCCAAGGTATGGCTGGCGGTGAAAGGGCAGGGGATCGACGGATACTCACTCGAGAAATACCGGGAGATTCGGGAGCAGCTGGAATTCTAGAATATATTTTCACGGAGCGCTGTCACGACGAAATCCCTCCATTCCCTTTTTCTGAAGCCTTCGCTGCAGTGTACGGCCCGGTGCATACACTGCGAGCCGAGGCGATCCTTCTACCGCTCGAGAGGCGGTCCCACACTCGCGTTCGAAGAGTATGCCTCCGTCATCAGGGAGGCCGTGGGCCTGGGAGCCCGTTCGCTTCACGTGAGCGGGGGCGAGCCGACGCTCTATCCGCACCTCGCCGATCTGATACGCGAAGGTGATCGCCTCAACCTGTACACAGTCCTCAATACGAACGGGAGCCTCCTCACCCCTGACCTGGCGCAGGATCTCGTCCGCGGCGGGTTGCGCTCGGTCATCATCTCGATTCACGGCGATTCGGCGGAGAAACACGATGCGATCAGACAAAGAGCGGGCAATTTCGATGAGGTCATCAGAGCAGTCGAGATGCTCAGGGAGCTGAGAGATACATCCCGCCCGAAACTGCTCATCTCGACGCAGACGATCGTGACGAGGAACAACTACGCGGATCTCCCCGGCATCATCGATCTGGTATGCCGGCTGGACGTGGATGCTCATGGATTGTCGTATATCGAGGGGGATTTCGATCTCGAGCATTCACTGACCATGGAAGATATCGGGATATTGAGAAACGAGGTGCTGCCGGAAGTCGTGTCGCGGCTGAAGAGGCACGCATTCAAGAACGTGATCCTGAAGTGGGCGGCGATACAGTTGGTTTCGAGGTTGTACGGCGGAACGATTGAAAGACGGCGGGACATGAGCCGC
>DATKWS010000016.1:0-24329 GCA_035529435.1 Patescibacteria group bacterium | reverse complement strand
GCGGGAGTATTCCAGAAAATCCATGCAGAACTCGTAGAGCGAGGCGTATCCGCGGGGGACATAGAGCCGGCGCCGTTCGACTTCGTTGATGCACCCGAGAATCTTGAGCAGCACCGCTCGCTCCGCTCCGCGGTATGTTTTGAGTCGTTTGAGCAGATCGTTGTCGGAGAGCTTCTTCAGCGATCCGGCGGGATCCGGGGTTTTTCGCGAATCCCCGCGAGTGGAATTGTCCCATGAGTTCTTTCGAGCCGACTTGCTCATCGCACACCTCCCGTCACCCCCCCCTACCGCGCAACCATGGATAGTATACCATACGGTTTTTTCGCCTCGTGAGAGCGCGGGAGAGACACGATCGCATGGCATTCTATGAAAAATGTCTACTCTACCCGGGAAATGCGGACTGTGAAGTTACGTTAAGCTGCTGAAGCATGTTTAAAACAGGATTGCCGCATGGCCGAAAAAAGGGCTGAAATAGCTGTCAAGAAATAATCACGAAAAATCGTGGAATGAGAAAATATTTTTTAATTTTTTGTTAAAAAACTTGCGCGGCCGGTTTTACTAATTATAAATCCTAACCTTTTCTCAGCATACAATTGCGGGCTGAAACTGAGCTATACGTATGAGGCGCGAATCGGATCCGGCTTTGAATTCCGTGCTATTAGGGAAGGCGGTAAATCCTTCAAGCGCCCCTTCGAGGCGTTCCTTCACGGCATTTCTTCAAGGCGTATCGACTCACGGCGCCTGCGGCTCCCCGACGATCGCCGATACGAATATCCGGTGATCGAATGGTTCGATATCGTCTATTCCCTCGCCGAGACCGACATACAGCACCGGCACGCGCAACTGCTGCTGGATCGGAATCACCGCCCCCCCCTTGGCCGTGCTGTCCATCTTGGTCAGAACGAGGCCCGTGATCGGAAGCGCATCGACAAACGCCTCCGCCTGCCTGAGACTGTTCTGCCCGAGGTTGGCGTCGATGACCAGCCAGGCCTCGAGCGCGATCCCCTCGATCCGTGTCGAGAGGACGCGGAAGATCTTCTTGAGCTCCTCCATGAGGTTTGTCTTGGTATGTAGGCGGCCGGCGGTATCGACGATCACGGTGTCGATACCCTTCGAACGCGCCGAGTGAACCGCATCGAAGGCGACGGCCGCCGGGTCGGCGCCCGCCCGTTGCCGGATGATCGGTACACCGGCCCGCTGCGCCCACAGCTCGAGTTGCTCGTTCGCGGCGGCCCTGAACGTGTCACAGGCCGCCAGCAGTACCGATCCGCCCTCCATCCTGAAACGGTGCGCAAGCTTGCCGATCGTCGATGTTTTTCCGACGCCGTTGACTCCCACGACGACGATCACGCGGGGGTGGCCCTCAGGGTGGTACGGAACCGGCACGTCATCGATGACCGCGAGGATCTCGTCGGCAACGAGCCTGAGATATTCCTCGCCGTTCCCCGCTCCCTCACCGGCCCGCGCCCGCAGGCGCCCGATGATACGCTCGGTCGCATCGACACCGAGATCGGCGGAGAAGAGCAATCCTTCGATATCATCGATCACCGTATCGTCCAGATCGCGGGACGCCAGCATCGCCCGCAACGGATTCAGAAGGCGCTCCTTGGTTTTCCTGAGACCCTGCACCAGTCTCTTCACGGAAAGCACCACCGATCAGTTCGAGGAAACAGTGGATTCTGCGTAGGCCTCGACGGCCGGCTTCTCACGGTTCAGCACCTGTTCGATCTCGGTCAGGTCGACCGATACGATCCGTGAAACGCCCTTCTCCTCCATCGTGACTCCGTAGAGGAAGTCCGCCACTTCCATCGTGCGCTTGTTGTGCGTGATGATGATGAACTGCGTATCTTTCTGGAACTTCTTGAGCATCCTGACGAATCTCGTAACGTTGGCATCATCGAGCGGTGCGTCGATCTCGTCGAATATACAGAACGGGCTCGGCTTCGCCTTGTACAGCGCAAAGAGGAGAGCCATCGCGGTGAGGGCTCGTTCCCCGCCCGACAGGAGCGAAATGTCCTGCAGGCGCTTTCCCTTGGGACGGGCCGATATGATGATGTCGGCCTCCAGTGGATCGCTCCCGTTGCTGAGCGATAGATTCGCTTCCCCCCCCTCGAAGAGCACCTTGAACGTCTCGGCGAAATGTCCCTGCACCAATTCGAACGTATCGATAAAGCGCCGGCGTGCCCTGAGGTTGATCTTCGCGATCGCTTCCTCCAGCTCGCGTTTGGCCGAGACGAGATCCTCCTTCTGCGACTGCAGAAAATCGAAGCGATCCTTCTTCTCCTCATGTTCATCGACGGCGGCAAGGTTGACCGGCCCGAGACTCTCGAGTTTCTGTTTCTCCTTCTCGAGCATCTCCCTTTTTATCTGCAGCTCGTCGTCGTCGAGGGGAATCTCCATACCGTCCAGATAACAACGCAGGTCTTCGCCGTATACCTCGGCACCCTTCTCGATGAGGGCCTTCATCCGGGTCTCCATCGTGTTGAGATTCAGCTTGAGCTCGTTCTCGCGGGCGAAGATACGCTCCCGCTCCGCCTGCAGGGCCTTGAGATCCTTCTCCATCTGCGCTACGGCACCGCGTTTTTCCTCGAGAACACCGGTCAGCGCGTCGAGCTCTCCCTGGTACGCCCGTTCCTTTTCCAACAGTTCCTTTACGACACCCCGCTCCGTTCCGATCTCTTCCTCGAGCCGCTCCATCTCCTCCCGCGATGCGGCTATTTCAGTGTCCCGCTGTTCGATGACGACGCGGAATTGCGTCTCCATCTCGCTCAGACCCTTGAGTTCTTCCCGCTTCTTTTCCAAATCACCCCTGAGCGAGGCGAGCGCTATCTTCATCTCGGTCAGGCTCTCCTCGATATCGGCACGCCTCCGCTGAACCGCGGCGAGTTTCGTTTCGCAATCATCGACCTCCGATATTTCATCCGGGCCCTGCTGCATCTGAAGGGTGAGCCGTTTCTCCTCGAGCTTCGACAATACATCCCTCCGGGACTCTTCCATTTCCTCCAGCGATTGAAGCACATGCGCGCGCTGCTCCCGCCTGGCGATATGCTCGCGCTCAATCTCCCGGAACTCGTCGCGTTTTGCCGCGAATTCCTCGCGCAGCCCGGCGATCCTCTTCTCGAGCCACTCCATCTTCGCCACCAGCGATGTCTTCTCCTCCCTCCCTTTTCGACGGACCTGTTCCATCCGGGCTATCTCGTCCTGAAGCGCATCGATGGATTCGGCGAGCCTGTGTATCTCCTCAGTCCGGCCGAGCAGCGATATCTCTTCCCCTCCCGAACCGGTGAAATAGATCCCTTTCCCCCTGCAGAAGTAAACTCCGGAGAGGGAGACGGCGTCGCAGCGCCGTCCCTGCTCGGTTCGCATGAATTGCAATGCCTCCTCCGTCGTCCCGAAGACGTACACCGCGCCGAGGAGGCCCTCGACGAGCAAGGAGCCTTCACCATCGATCGAGACGAATTCGCTGAGGCGGCCCAGTGATCCCGCGTACGATTCATATACGGGCGTCTCACCGGCCGTATCGGGGTACTGCACGAAGAGGCGGACCCTGCCGAGGTTCCGGCTGGCCAACTCCGACACGAGCGTCATCGCATCTTCGAGGCGTTCGACGACGACGCCGTCCTGTAAACCGCCGAGAACCGCTTCGAGCGCGGGGAGATGCTTCTCGTCGACCGTGAGAAGGTCGACGAGCGAACCCTTGACCCGTGCATCGCCCTTCGCGAGCACGTGGCGGGCACCCGAGGGAAATCCCTCGAAGTTCTCCCGCATCCTCGAAAGGAGCTCGTGCCGGCTCCGCAGGCGGGCATATTCCGCCTGTTTCTGCGAAAGCTGCTGCTCCTGCCCGGCGAGCGTTTCATCGAGCGCGCGCGTCGATCCCGTGATGCGTTCACGTTCTTTCTCGTCACCGGCAAGCTTTTCGTTCAGCTCTTCGAGTTCCGTTTCCTTGAGTACCTTCACCGATTCCCGCTCGCCTGCCTCTTTCTCCAGGACGAGTATCTTCTCACGCATCTCGGCGGAATGGCCGTCGATCTCCGAGAGCACCGTCTCGAAATGCTCCAGCGTGCTCTTGGCCCTAACCTGATCCTGCAGGAAATCGAGCTGCGTCTGCTTGAGTTCCATGAGACGGGCCCCGAGCACGTCGGTGCGATCGCGCACCTCCGCATTCTCCGTCTCCAGCGCAACGATGGCCGAACGCTTCTGTTCGATCTCCCCCTCGAGCGATTCACACGATGAGGAGACGTCCACGACCCGCCCGGCTATCCTCTCGAGGCGCAGTCTCGCCTCCTCGATCTCGCGTCCGGCCCTATCGATCATGCGCTCGGCCTCTCCCCGCCGTTCGGTAAGCTGGATGATCCTCTCCTCCGATTCCTGCAGCGTACGCCTTATCTCGTAACGCCTGTCCTGGAGCTCCCGGTGCTTGTCCTCCATCGCGAGGAGCTGCAGCCGTTCATCCTCGATGCGCTTCTCGGTTTCTCCGAGCGATGTGCACTCGTGCTGCGAGCTGTTATGCGCCGCCGCGAGCTGCTTTTCCAGCTCACGTCTCTCAACGAGCATATGGGAGAGATCCCGGCGGATGAGTACGAGTTCCCACGACCTGATCCGATCCTTCAGTGTATTGTACCGTTTCGCCTTACCTACCTGGTAACGCAACGATCGCACCTGTGTGCCGAGTTCCTCGAGGATGTCATCCAGACGCAGGAGATCGCTGTCGGTAAGCTTGAGTTTCCGCTGTGCTTCCTCCCGCTTCATCCGGTACTTCACAATCCCGGCCGCCTCCTCGAACATCAGACGCCGCTCACCGTGGACATCGTTCAGCACGTAATCGATCATCTCCTGCTCGATCACGGCGTAGGAGTGGCTGCCCGTGCCGGTGTCGGCGAAGAGCTCCTTGATGTCCCTCAGCCTGCATGGCGACTTGTTGATGAAGTATTCGCTGATGCCGGAACGGTAGACCTTCCGCGAAATCATAATTTCGGAATAATCGAGGGGGAACCGCCCCCTCACGTTGTCGATCGTCATGTTGACCTGTGCATACCCGGTGGGTTTGTGCACCTGCGTCCCGTTGAATATGACGTTCTCCATCTTGTTACTGCGAAGCTGCCGCGGACTCTGTTCACCGAGCACCCACCTGACGGCATCGACGATATTGGTCTTGCCGCAACCGTTCGGTCCGAGAATCGCCGTGATACCCTCCCTGAATTGTATCGCAATCGGGGACATGAATGACTTAAACCCGATCATTTCCAGTTTTGACAGGCTCACCAGGCTCTCCCTTCACGATTAACGACGACCACGGCCTATCTGCGTTCCTTGAGTTCGATGATCTGAGCATACCCGACACCGGGAAGATCCATCAACTCGGCGCGTGCACGCATCGCTTCCTCCCTCGTCGCGTATTCGCCGACGAGAATGCGTAACCATTCCTCGCCCTTGATCTCCTTGGCGACGATGGAGACGGTGTAACCACGCTTCTCGAGGTACTCCTTCTCCCTGCCGGCGCGGGCGATGTCCTTGAAGGAGGCGACATGGATAGCGTATATGGCGCCCGTTTCCCCGCCCATCTGCTTGGGTAGGGTGTCCGCCCGCTCATCCCGGTCAACGGTGCGTGTCTCCTCTCCCGCCACACTCCGTTCGGGCTCCTGCTCCCCGGGCGGCTTCACCAGACCCGGTGTAGCGATCGTCGCCTCCGCCGTATCGACGGGGGAGGGCGCCGTGGTTCCCCGCGCCGCCTGCTCGCCAGCCGCCCGGTCACGGACTTCCCGCTGTTTCTGCACGAGCTCCGTTCTCCTGTTCGCCTCACTCTTGCCCCTGATCGATCGATCGACGATCACCCACCAGGAGATAAAACCGATGATGATGACGGCGACCACGATCGTCACGATGCGCGGAATATTCAATCCGCCGGTGCGGGCCTCTTCGGATTCTTCGATCTCGTCGGTTCTTTCGATATACGCCGCCGTCCGTTCCTCCTCGCCGGCCAGCCCGGTACCGCCGGGCGCTGCGGCGGCCTGCTCCGCCCCGGGCCGTTCAACGTCCGCGGCCTCCGCCACCCCTTCCGCTCCCCGGGCACCGGCTGGTACGGCGGGCGCTTGCTCGCGATCGCAGAAACAGATGATATCGACGGGAGGCACCTTCGAGCCGAGATCGGCGAGGCTTCGCTGCAACTGTCCTTCTTCCATCTCCTCGATCCGGCAGCACAGAATGATGCCGTCGACCTCCGTGCAGAGAGGATTGACTGCGCCGTCGTCGGTGTAGAGCGTCGAACAGTAAATGACCACGTCGCTGCGCTTGGTCAGAAATGACTCGATCTTGCTGAACTCCTTCAAGGCGAAGGGTATCGTTCTCGAAATGGGAAACGAACCGGGACCGGTGACATTTACCCCGTCGATGCCGGTGGAGCGGGAGATCGACTGCAGCGAGCTTCCGTACAGCAGGAGATCGAGAAAACCGTAATCCTCCGTTTTCTCGATGAGGCCGCTCAGGCCGGGATGGAGGAAATCGCAGTCGACGATCAGCACGGTCTTGCCGTGCTTGGCCATGAGGTGCGCGATCTGCAGCACCGAGAAGTCCCTCGACAGACGGTTGTCATTGGCCGAGAGTGCGAGCAGCGAGACTCCTTCCCCCTCCTTGAGCCACTTCTCGACCTGCGACTCCACCTCCTTGAAATGATCGAGCTCGCGGGCGGATGATAAATCACCCGATTCCATGAACGATTGTATCGTCTCCCCATCGAGGAATATCGAGTACCCTCCCTCAATGGCATCGCACGTTTCACCGCCCTTCTTTCCCGTATCTTCGTCTTCGACCATACCGATCACTCCCTTTCGAGAAGCTCCGCGATTCCCTTCTCCAACCGCTCCCGCAGCGTCTCCTCCTCGTGCTCCGGTACGGATCGCAGGTCGATATACACGGCATCTCCCCGCACACGTACCAGCACCGCCGGATCCCCGTCCCTGAGCATCTCGGACAGTCGCTCCGGTAATCCCCGACGAAGCTTAATCTCCACCAATACCGTCCGCAAGGGATTTATCGGAAAGCTTCCCCCGCCTACGGAAGACTCGCCGTCCACCGTTCGTACACCGGCGCCCGGCGAACGGTGAATCGAACCGGCGAAACGTCCGGCTCGTTCACGTATCGAATCAATCGGCGCGATTATCATCTGTATCGCGGGAATTCGATCGAGCTCACCCTTCCAGTAATGCAGCAGTACCTGCTCGAGCCCGGCGAGTGTAAGCTTGTCGACGCGGAGTGCTCTCGACAGATGGTTATCGCGCATCTTCCCGATGAGATCGGATGATCCGAGCAGTATCCCTCCCTGCGTGGCCCCGAGGGCCTTGTCGGCGCTGAACGATATCAGATCCACGCCGCTCTCGAGCAGCGCGCCTATGCTCTCCTCACCCGTCACTCCCGCATTCTCGAGCGGGTAGAGAACGCCGCTTCCCTGATCGTACATCACGGGGACTCCCCGCGCCTTGCCCACGGCTACCAGTTCCCTGAGTGAAACCTCGCTGGTATATCCCATGATGCGGTAATTACTCGTATGGACCTTGAGGAGCAGCGTAGCCCCCCCGTCGACGGCCCGCTCGTAATCCTCCACGTGCGTCCGGTTCGTCGTGCCGACCTCGGCGACTCGCTCCGCGGCGCCCGCCAGTATCTCGGGAAGCCTGAAGCTGCCGCCGATCTCGACCAGTTCCCCGCGGGATACCGCCACGGCGCCGCGGCCCGCCAGCGTGTTGACGGCGAGAAAAACGGCCGCCGCGTTATTGTTGACCACCAGCGCATCCTCGACACCCATGATCAGCGAAAGGAGGCGCCGGACCCGCCGCTCCCTTTTGACCCTCACCGCCGTTTTGATGTCAACTTCGAGATCGATGTATCCCGACGACGCCCGCTCGATTGCCGAGACGGCATCGGGGCCCAGAACGGCACGCCCGAGATTGGTATGCAGTATCACTCCCGTTGCGTTGATCACCCGTCGCTGCACATCGTGCTCGACGGCATCGAGCTCACCGGCTGCGGTCGCGATGACCGCCTCCCGGATCGCATCGGCTTCGCCGCCGGGCAGCGTGCCGGCGCGGAGCCGATCCCGGTATTCGGCGATCGCTTCGCGGACGATCCTCGTTACACCGCCCTTCGATAGGATGGTGATCCTCCGTGCAATCCTGTCATCCTCGAGTACGCTCTCGACCGAAGGTAACTTCTTTAAAGAAGAATGAATATCCATCTTTCCCACAATCCAGGTTTAACACAATTTGCCATCTTCTACCATATATAGTATATAGCGTCAATAGTTTTCACAATATAGTGCACTCCTATTTTACACCGGCGGACCGGCGCGAGTCCTGAAAATCGGGATGGCCACACACGCGTTCTCCGGCCCTTCCATCAATTTGCATCTTGATGCATCCGCTGCTATCTGGTACATAACAGTGAGGGATGATGGTACGATGAAACTGACACTTCTCATCAGAATCGCCGTTTACGCCACGCTGGCCGCCCTGCTGATCGGCGTGTGCGCGGGGTGCGGCCCGAGGCGCGGCGCCTACGATGACCTGTACGCCGAGCTGCGTGAGGAACCGGAGGCCGGCGATCAGGGCGTACTCGCGGGACGGCGAATCGTCATCGATCCGGGTCACGGCGGTTATTTCGAGGGCGCAATCGGACCGGACAGTCTCACTGAGGCCGATGTGAACCTCGGTGTTGCGCTCTATCTGTGGGGACTCCTCAAGGAAGCGGGTGCGGAGGTCACCTTGACGAGATCGACCGATCGCGATTTTCTTCCCGAGGGATCGTCGGAGCTCCGGGATGACCTCGAGGGTCGCATGCGCAGGGCCAACGGCTGCTCGCCGGAAATCTTCATCTCGATTCACCATAATGCGAACCTCCCCGTCGACCGCGAGGTCAACAAGATCGAGGTATACTACCGTGGCGACGACCCGGAGGCCTCGCTGGCGCTTGCCGGGGACGTACGGCTCCATCTCGCACGGAACCTCGGCATCGTGGAGACGGAAATCAAACCGGGTAACTACTTCGTCCTGCGCCGGTCACTCGCCGGCGCCTCCATCCTCGCGGAGGCGAGCTACCTTTCGCATCCCATCGTCGAGCAGCGGCTCAAGCTTGCCGAAAAGCAGCGGATGGAGGCGGAGTCCTACGTTCTCGGACTGATATCGTACTTCTCGAGAGGGGTGCCGTCGATCGAGCGGCTGGAGCCTGCACGCGATACGTTGACTGCACCGGGGGCAATAGTCTTCGCCGTGGAACGGGGAGGCGGCGTTCCGCTCGACCTGTCCTCGGCGACAATCACGATCGACAACCGGCGGGTGCCGTCGCACTTCGAGCCGGAAACGGGAACGATTCGGTACGCGATGGAGGCCGACGCACCGAACCGCCCCTATGCCGTCCGGGCGGCGGTGCGGAGCATGCGGGGGGGAACGGCGGCGCTGCCGTGCACCCTCCTTCTCAGCAGGCCCGCACGGTACCTTCTGCCGCTCCCCTGCACCAGCGGGATCGGCGGCGCGACCGTATTCCGCCTCAGGGTGCTCGACGAGGTGGGACAACCGGTCGCTGATGGGACGCCGGTAACGGCGATCTCCCTCGACGGCGCGAAATCGTTCCACGATGAATGTCGAAGTGGGATCGTCCGGTTCGAGGCGCCGGAGGATATCGCCGGCGGCCGGTTCATCGTCGAGGCGAACGGCGCACGCGATACCATCAGCCTCGATACGGCGTGCACGAGCGCGTCACTCCCGGTGATGATCATCGACGATACCAGCGGAAACGGCATTCCCTTTCCACAGGCGATCGCCACGGCACGGAACGCCGTTCGGGGCGATGCCCGGGGGATGCTGCACATACCGCACACGTGGCGCGGCCTCCCCCTTATCGTGACGGCGGACGGTTACCGTCCGGCCAGGATCGGACCGGCGTCCGACTCCAGTGGTGCGGACGAGGGGGGTGCGCACGCGATCCGACTCACGCCGATCTTCCGCGGCCTTACCGGTGGCATGCGGATAGCGCTGGATGCGGCGGGTGGGGGGAGCGATCACGCCGGCCTCGGTCCGCAGAAACTGCGCGGCGCGTCGATAAACCTCGACGTGGTGAAACGGGTTCGGGATATGCTGACGAGGGCGGGAGCGATTGTTACGCTGACCCGAACCGGTGAGGAAACACTCGGCTTTGAGGAACGCATATACCGCATCAACAGCAGTCGCGCTGAACTGGCGATCAGCATTCACCATGGAACGGCGGCTGGAGAGGACGGATGCCGCATCCTTCATTACCCGGGAAGTGCACGGGGCGGCGATCTCGCCGCATCACTGAGGGCGGCATTGATGGAACTGCCCCCCTGCGCCGAATACACCACCGGCGAATCGGCGGCGCTGTTCCTCCAGCAGACGAGCTGCCCGGCATGCGAAATACATGCCGGCCGGATCGGTGAGGCATCCACCGAACCGCTGCTTGCAAATCCGCGATACATTCATCTCATGGCGGAACGGATACTGTCCGCCATCATAACGTACACGGGGGGCGCCGGTGTGACCTTGCTCGAGCGGACAATAGCGGTGGTACGGGCTGGACGGCCGGTCCAGGGAGCGGCAGTCTGCATCGATCAGGCAGTGAGCATACCCACCGATTCACGGGGGTGCGCGCGTTTCACCTCCATCGATCCCGGGATTCACGCCCTGACGATTGAGGCTCCCGGCAGTCCGGAGCACGGTATGCGTTTTGTCGAGTTCCTTGCGGAGGGACCTGATACGCTGTCAATCGACCTGACCCCCTAGATAAAAAAATCGGGCCGTCCCCCGCACCTTCGCTTGACTCACCCGGTCACACGACACCATATTTTTAATGAGGAGATCAGATGTAACATGTGGAAAATCAAGGAGTACGATCGAAAACGCAACAGAAGGCTGCTGCTGTTCATCCCGATCAGCATGATCGCACTCCTCGTGATCCTGCTCAGTCTCGAGCGCTCCCAGGTCATCGAACGGATATTCACCGTCGGTTACGAGGGACCGACCCGGTTCGTGCCGACGATAACAATCATCGAGGAAAAGGGGATCGAAAGCGATGTAACGATGCCCGAACTCCACCGCATGGTGGCACAGAAAATCGTAATGGAGGACGAGAAACCCGAGGAAGAGGACACCAGGAAAAAAAGCAGCGACACCCGGGAAGAGCTCGAAGACCCGATACTCGATGATCAGGTCGGCAAATCCACTTACAGATCGCACAAGACCCGTGCCGAGGTACCGTATCGTGAAGACTATGTGATCCTCAAGATGGTGAAGCCCGAATACCCGCCCGAGGCGATCGAGAAGGGCCTCGAAGGATACGTCATCGTCGAGCTGTACATAGACACCAACGGTACGGTTACAGAAGCATGGATCCGGAGTGCATACGGGGACAAGACTTTTGAAATCGCATCGCTCAAGGCGGTGAGGCGGTTCCTCTTCAAACCGATCACCGAGAACGGCGCACCGATCCCCTTCTGGGTGAGTTTCCTCATCACATTCAAGCAGCAGGGTTAAGGTTCGATCCGTATTGTGGTATACGGTTCGATCCGACCGTCACGCACCGTGTAGAAAGGAATGCCTTGCCCGGAAACAA
Organism: Patescibacteria group bacterium; assembly: GCA_035529435.1. Taxonomy (GTDB): domain Bacteria; phylum Krumholzibacteriota; class Krumholzibacteriia; order Krumholzibacteriales; family Krumholzibacteriaceae; genus DATKWS01. The sequence continues at coordinate 12,719 of DATKWS010000016.1, read as the reverse complement.
GCTCAACGTATGGATGCCGCCGGTGGTAGAGGGCCTTCATCAAAGCGCCCTTCAGATCGGAGCCGCTCGCTGCGCTCTCCTGGATCGCCGCGAGCACCGTTCTCACTCCCTTGTATCCGCCGAGGATGAATGGATTGGTATCGTCGATCGGTTCATCGAGCAGCACGGCAGCCGTCAAGAACTGTTCCTCGTCGCGCTGCTCACCCGCCTTCCCGGGAAAAACCACTCCCTCCATGTCCCGTCCCGCCATGCGCAGCAACTGGTTCGAATGCCACCTGCTCAGTCCGAGGAGCTGCACGCCGAATTCGTAAAATGAAAGCTGCGGAAGAATGAGGATGAGATCCTCGACGTCGGAGGCTATGAAGAGTGCCTCCGGAGCGGCCTTTCTCAGGTTCCGGATCGTCTCGTGGAAATCGGTGCTGCCCTCGGGAAAGTAGGCATAGATACAGACCTCCCCTCCCTGCAACGCCACCTCCCGCCCGAACAGTTCGCCGATACCGCGCGATCTGAGATCGTCCACCGCGAGAAAGGCGATGCGCCGCAGGTTCAACTCCATGCACGCGATGCGGGCGAGGGCGGTTATCTCTATCTCGATATCCGATCCCATCTGGAATACCTGTTCGCCGATCTCGGCGATCCCCTCTTCCGTTGCGACGGGGGAGACAAGCACCGTCCCGTTGTACTGCGCCACCTGCGCCGCCGCGATAGTCGAGGAGCTCAGCACGCACCCCACGAGAGCCACCACCCCTTCCTCGTCGATGAGGCGCTCGGCGACCGAACGCGCGACGAGCGGATCGCCGCGCGTATCCGCGACCACGAGCTCAACGTCCCGTGTGCCACGCTCCCGCGCCTCCCGCATCGCAACCGACGCCCCTTTGAGAAATTCGTCGCCGAGTGGGGCGTAGCGACCGCCGAGCGGGCATAGAACGCCGATCGTGTATCGTGCCGTTTCATTCCGCTCCGTCTCTCCCGGCGCTGCGATGGTCACGCTCCCCTCGAACGGTTGATCGGCCGCCGGTTCATCCCGGTGCAGCAGCCTCAGCTCGGTCATGATGCTGCGCACCGATGCGGTATCCTGCGAGGCCCGGGCGTACGAGAGCGCCGCTTCGAGCACGAGCTCGACACCCGGGGAGGAACCGTGTGTTTTTCTGATTGCATCGAGCTCTTCACGTGGGAGCAGGGGTACGACCTCCTCCAGGAGGTTCCTGGCCGTCTCACGCTGCGAATCGTCGAGATCGGTCGAGAGCGAGGAGAGCAGGGCACGCGCGGCTTCGTCGAAACGCCCCCTGGATTTCAAGACGCGCGCCATCAATATATGTGCCTGTCCTTTTGCGGGATCCGCTCCACCACGGATGATGATGGGCGAGAGTATCTCACCCGCCTCTTCGTAGAATCCGAGCCCGATACCGGCCTGCGCCACGAGCAGCCGCACCTCTTCAATGTCCGGGTCATCGGGGTAGTGGGATATAAACGACGCGCCCGCCTTCCGCAGCTCCCTGGCATCACCAGCCGATGCAAGCGTCCGTATGCGGGTGAGCGAGCTGTCACGCGCTTGCGTCGCATCGGTATCGGAAGGTCCGGGCGGCGGGGAAACCGCGCACGAGATCAAGAAAAGAATCAACACGTACGGTGTGCAGCGACTCATGTATCACCTACGGAAGCGTGAATGCACCTTTCCCGAGATACGTCAGGGCCAGCCTGTGGTACTCCTCGGCGCGATCGATGATCATGGCCAGCGCGGTGTCATCGACCGTCTTCTTGACGGTTGCCGGAACACCGGCGACGAGAGATGCGGGAGGCACCTCGGTTCCCTCGAGAAGAACCGATCCGGCCGCGACGATGCTCCCTTCCCCCACGCAAACGCCGTCGAGCAGAACCGCCCCCATTCCGATAAGGCACGAGTCGCCCACGGTGCACGAGTGCAGAACTGCACGATGGCCGATCGTTACATGGTTCCCCACGACGAGCTCGGGCCCGCCGGTCGTGACGTGGCACACGCATCCATCCTGAATGTTGGAATACGCACCGATCGTTATCTTCCAAACATCACCCCTGACGATCGCCCCGTGCCATATACTCGCACGAGCGCCGATCGTCACATCGCCTATCACGGAAGCGGATGGTGCAATGTACACGTCTTCACCGACAATTGGAATTCGATTTTGGAACTTCTCGATCACGGCACCTCTCCCGTACCCCTACAGATCCAGATCCCCGAAGTCTCCCGGATCCATCTCCTTCAACCGCTTCTTGATATCGTCGTCACCCTCGGAGCCGACATGCAGGTTTCGCTTGTAGCGGTTGAAAAGCTCCTCCTCGATGTAGATGGGAGCTTCGGCGCGGAGAGCGAGGGCGATCGAATCGCTCGGTCTCGCATCGATGTAAAAAACCTCATCATTCATGTTCAGCACGATCCGGGCGAAATACGTATCGTTCTGAATCCCCGTTATCTCGATCCTGCCGACCGACGCGCCGAGTACATCCACTATGATCCGCATGAGATCGTGCGTCATCGGTCGCTCGAATGTTTTACTGGCCAGGACCGTATATATCGCCGTCGCCTCCGCGGGGCCGATCCATATCGGCAGCACGCCGTTATTGTCCTTCTTTTTGAGAAGTACGACGGGGTGATCCCGTTCGCGATCGACGGCGATGCCGCTCACGTATACCTGCACGATTTCCATTATCGTTTCCTACTCCTTCTCCGCATCCCCCGCCTTCTGCTGTTTGATATGTTCCTGCATGTTCTCAATCGACTCGAACTGAGGGTGCGGCGAGTTGATGTTTTCGAGCATCCATTTCGCCGATTCAACGATATCCGACTCGGGATACTTGTCGAGGAGCTCATCGAACGTCCTCCGCGCCTGCACGAGATCCTGTACCTCCTCGGCGTAGACGAATCCGATCATGAAGAGGGCCTGTGGTGCATAGGTGTTATCGGGATACTGATTCACGAGATTTCGATACAGCTGTACACGCTGGTACGGATCGGTTTCGAGCTGTGCTTTCTCCCAGATCTCCTCCGGCGTCCTTCTCGTCTTTTCAACCTTGTCCCAGTAATAGTTCTCCGGCTCGAATTTCTTGCGAAGGCGCGCGATCTCACCGTTGTAGGCGATCATCGACTTACTCCCCCGCAACTTATCGATGATCCGCTTCCTGACTTCAGAGAGCGGCTGCTGCTGGGGAGGCTTCTTCTCGTTGAGCTTGACGATCGCGAATCCCCTCTCGAAGGAGATAACACCGCTGACTTGCTCCGCCTCGAGCTTCTCCACCTGTTGTCCGAACACCTGAGAATATCCGACCGATTTTATATACCCGTCCGGATTGAAATATCCCAGGCTGCCGTTGACCACCGCCGTGACGGGATCCTCCGATTCGTTCTTGGCGATCTTGTTGAAATCTTCCCCCCTGTCGATCCGCTCTTTCCACCCGACGCACTTGAGACTGTCTTCCGAGAATAGATACTGCGCCCTCAGCACGGCCCTCGTCGTGAATTCCTCCTTATGCTCGTCGTAGTACGACTGGGTCTCCTCCTCGCTGACCTCGATTCTGCCGACGATCTCGCGGTTATAATATTCGCTTACCAGTATGGTGCGCTTGGCCAGCTCTAACTTTTCCTCTATTTCTTTTTCCCGGTGAAGTCCCTTTTCGAGGGCCTCCTCGAGGAGCAGCTGCTCGTCGATCAGCAGATCGGTGAGCTTGGCCTTTCCCTCGAGCCCGCTGTAATCCTTCTTCTGCGTATCGGGCAGACGTTCGTACCGTTTTTGAACCTCCGCCTCGTTGATCCTGGAATTCCCGACGCGAGCCGCCAGGTTCTGTTTCACCTTCAATTCCCCCTTCTTATCGGTGGAACAGGAAGATACAAACAGCAGCAATGCCGCCAGAACGGCACCCACAACCATTGCTCTCCTCAGCATACGTACCCCCTCGGTTTGAACTCTACAGAAATTTATTTGCACCCGCATCCTCGAGTGCATCGATCAAATCACGAACGCGTTGACTCTGCCCGCGCTTGCAGACCAGCACGGTTCCCCTGTCGACCACCACGATGATATCCTCCACACCGATCGCAGCCGTTGCACCGCCCGGATTGAAGAAGAGATTACCCCTCGCATCGATCGTCCCGATGATGCTTCCACCGACATTGCCCTGCTCGTCCTCCTGGAGGATATCGAAGAGCGCGTCCCAGGAACCCACATCATTCCATCCCAGGTCCGTCGGGAAGACGATTGTACTGTTGATCTTCTCGAGAATGCCGTAATCGACCGATATCGCCGGCATCCGGGGATACTCGGCCGCTACGATCCCATCATCCTTCCCGTCCCGGAGCGAATCGGTGATACGGCGCAGTGGTTCCACGCCCTCGGGGAGACAATGCTCCCACGCCGCCAGGAATACGGACGGTCTCCATATGAATATACCGCTGTTCCAGAAAAAATTCCCCGTACGGATATAATCCTCCGCGCGCTCCCTGTCCGGTTTTTCATGGAATCGCAACACACGATGGAACGGATGACCGGCCTGCGTTTCCGCTACCGGATCGGTCTCGATGTACCCGTACCCGGTTGCCGGGTACCGCGGCGTGATACCGAACGTGACGAGCACGTCACGCTCGGCGGCGACGCACCCCGCAGCGGCGGCGACTGCGCTGAACGCGCCGGGATCGGTGATCAGGTGATCCGCCGGACAGCAGAGCATCGGATCATCACCACCCCGTTCCCGGACAATAGCCGCCGCGACGGCGAGTGAGGGCGCCGTGTTCCGTCCGACCGGTTCGGCGAAGATATTCCCTGTGGACAGCGATGGGAGTTGGGTGCGCACGAGCGGCACGTGCTCCTTGAGCGTGAAGAGCAGGATCCGCTCCGGCGGGATAAATCCGGTGAGCCGCTCGAAGGTAACGGCGAGCATGCTCCCATTACCGGTGATATCGAGAAACTGCTTCGGTCTCTCGTTCCTGCTGTAGGGCCAAAATCGTTTCCCTTTTCCCCCTGCCAGGATGACGGCGTACAACAAGCCTCTCCTTCCGCATCGTTCCGGATCGGAGAGCGCGACGGGATGAGCGCCGTACGCCCGACCATGCCTCCCGTCAGCGCCGGCCCACGCTACTCCTTCACGACCCAGACCTTTATCGGAACCTCGACTTCCCTGTGGAGCCGAATCGGAACGGTGTACACGCCGAGCTTCTTGATGGGTTCCTCGAGCACAACCTGCCGGTGGTTGATCTCGAAGCCCTGTTTCGCTATCGATTCCGCGATATCGTGCGCACCGACCGAGCCGTACAGTTTGTCTTCCTCACCAGCCTGAACGACGATCGTACAGGATAGATCTTTCATCTTTTCGGCGATCGCCTCGACGGTCCGCTTCAATTTGGTATCCCTGATTTCGCGGGTGTGATTTTCCTCTTCGAGTACCTTCCGGAACGCCGCCGTCGCGGGAATGGCGAGATCTTTTGGAAGCAAGTAGTTCCTGGCATAACCGTTTTTCACCCTGACCACGTCGCCGCGTTCCCCCAGCCCTTCGACCTTGGCTTTCAAGATCAGTTCCATTGCTTCCCCCTAACGGTAATACACCTTGACGAAGGGCAGGAGCGCAACACTCCTGGCACGCTTGATTGCATGGGCGAGTTGTCTCTGGTGACGCGCACAGGTACCCGTGATCCGCCGCGGGGTGATCTTGCCGCGATCCGTGACGAACCTTCTGAGCAGCGTGTCGTTTTTATAATCGATCTGTATCTTGTCCATGCAGAATCGACACGGCTTCGAACTCGGTTTCTTCTCTTTTTTCTTTTGTTTCTTCATTCTCTCCCTACCGTGATTTAGGAATCCGCCGCCGCGGGGGCCGTCGCCGGTGGCAGTGGATTGTCGTCGACAACGATGAGGTGTCGCAGCACGGCGTCGTCGAACCTGAAAACCCTGTTCAACTCGGCGAGAATCGCATTGTCTCCCGAGAACTTGAGAAGGGTATACATCCCTTCGGTCCGCTTGCTGATGGGGCACGCAAGCCTCCGCTTACCCCATGCGTCCACCTTGTGAACGGCACCCCCCCGCGAAGTGATGATCTCGCGGGTACGGTCCGTCTTTTCCTTTACGGCGATCTCTTCCAGGGCTGGATCGAGTATGTACACGCACTCATAGGCACGCATCAGTGGGTCCCTCCCTTCGGTCTTTGCGACTTTCCAAGCACTCCCTTGGAAAGTAGGGAATGATGGTTACGAGGAAACGGCCGCCGCGCCGAGGGCGTGGGCCCGTTTCGGTGGAAAGCAATATACCATATTCCTCCGGAGCGGTCAAGGGCATGTTTCCCGCGCTGTTTCCAGCGTGGCGCGGGTCATTCCACGGGGAATCGAAGGCTCGGGGACCGCCGGGTAACGTCACAGGTCAAACCGGTGGAGGTTCTTTCCGGTTGTAGCGTTGCATCGCTTCCTCGAGGCCGTCGCGGACGGCGATTTGGAGCGCATCGACCGCCATCCGCACCATCAAGGCGACGGCAGCCTGTTCCTCATCATCGAATGCCGAGAGAACGTATTCGCTGAGATCGCCGCCCCCCTCCGGGGCACCGATGCCCATTCGCAGCCGGGGAAACTCCTCGGTACCGAGCGTCTCGATGATCGATTCGAGCCCCCGGTGCCCACCGCTGCCGCCGCCTGGCCGTATCCGGATCCGTCCCAGCGGAAGGTTGATGTCATCGCACACGGCGATCATGCCGCCCGGCTCGAAGTCACCACACGCGGCGAGCGCGCATCCGGACACATTCATGTACGTGAGTGACTGCATGAGAAGGACGTGCCTTCCGGCATATCCCCACGGTGCGCGGCGCGCGACGCCGCGCACCGGCTCCCATGAGAGCCGGTAACGCCCGGCCAAGGACGCGAGGGTATCAAGACCGATATTGTGTCTCGTATGCTGGTATCTGGCGCCCGGATTTCCGAGGCCGAAGAGCAGAGATATACTGGACATTCTCCGCTACGATTCCTCCCCTTCGCCGGCCGGTTCCTTCTCCTTTTCCACGGCCCCTTCCTCCCCGGCAGCCGCTTCCTCCACCCCTTCGAGCTCTTCCTTGAAGATCTCGAGCTTCTTGGGAGGGGATACATGCGCCAGCGTCACATTGGAATCATCCAGGAACTCGAGCTCGGGATACCGCCCGACAATATCCGAAATGTGCACCGAGTCGCCGATATCCATATCGGATACATCGACCTCGATGGACTCGGGTATCTGCTTCGGCATGCAATGGGTCGTGACCTCGCGCACGCCGTGATCGAGAACACCGCCGAACTCCTTCACCCCGCGTGCCGTGCCGGAGAGAATGATCGGCACCCCGACCTTGATCTTCTCGGTGAGGGATATCCGTTGAAAATCGACGTGCAGGATATCTCCGGTGACGGGATGATGCTGCACGTCCCTGACAAGGGTCAGTACGTCGTTTTCGGCCGTGTCCTCGATATCGAGCGTCAAGATGAGATGCTCGCTCGTCGCACTATGGAGAATGTGCCACAGCTCGTGTTCCGGAAGGGTGAGATTGATCGGTTCCACCCTGTGTCCGTAGAGCACCCCCGGCACCTCCCCCTTCGAGCGGAGCTTGCGCGTCATCTTCGTACCCGTTTCCTCTCTAATGCGGCTCTTGAGTTTGATGTCGTTCATCGTTTCCTCCAACTTCAGTCGAACAGGGAACTCACCGATTCGTTCGTGTGTATCCTGCGAATCGCCTCCCCGAGCAGAGGAGCCACGTCCAGGACCGTTATCTTGCTGCACCGGTTGTGGTTCTGAAGCGGTATCGAATTGGTGACGATAACTTCTTCGATGACCGACCGCTCGAGTTTCTCGGGTGCATCCCCCGAGAGCACCGGATGCGTGGCCGCGGCGACGATCTTTCGCGCACCGGCCTTTCTGAGTGCAGCGGCGGCCTGCGTGATCGTCCCCGCCGTGCTGATCATATCATCGAGGATGATGATGTCGCTTCCTTTCACGTCCCCGATGATATTCAAGAGCTCCGACTTGTCGGAGCTTGTCCTTCGCTTGTCCACGATCGCGAGGTTGGCGTTCATGCGCTTGGCGAAGGCCCTGCCCATCTTGATACCGCCGACATCGGGCGACACCACCGTCAGGTTCTTGAATTTTGTGCCACTAATATATTCAAGGAAGACCGGTATCGCAAAAAGATTATCGACCTGTATATCGAAAAATCCCTGTATCTGGGCGGCGTGCAGTTCGAGGGCAAGAACACGGTGGGTGCCCGCCACCGATATGAGATTCGCGACGAGTTTCGCCGAAATCGGTACGCGGGGTTGATCCTTGCGGTCCTGCCGGGCGTACCCGTAGTAGGGCACAACGGCGGTTATCCGCTTGGCCGAAGCGCGGGCGCACGCATCCGTGATTATCAGCAGCTCGAGGAGATTCTCTGCCGGAGGAAACGTCGGCTGAATGATGAACACATCGGTGCCCCTGATGTTGTCGACGATGCATACCCGTATCTCACCATCCGAAAAACGGCCGATCTCGACATTGCACAGCGGTGTATCGAGGCGTTGCGCTATCCGTTCGGAAAGATCCGGATTCGCCGTACCGGAAATCAGAATTATGTCGTTCAATACCACGCCGACCTCCAAAAAAAAGTGACCCCATCGGCCACCGCTTCAACAAGAACTGGCTGGGGCGGGAGGATTCGAACCTCCGATCCAGGATCCAAAGTCCTGTGTCTTGCCACTTGACGACGCCCCAATGCACCTCGGTAATCCTGGCTATTCCTGCGAAACCTCTAGACCCGCCTCTCTCTCGACCCGCTCCATTTCTTTCTTGTACGCCTTTATTATCTGCTCTTCCATCCAATCCCTCGTGGAGTTATTGATCGGATGGGCGACGTCCTGATAGGTTCCATCCGGCCTTTTCCGACTCGGCATCGCGACGAATACGCCTTTTGCCCCCTCGATGATCTTCAGACCACGAATCACGAAGCAGTTATCCAATGTAATGCTTGCAAAGGCTTTTAGCTTGTTGTCGTCACGTAAGGATATTCTTATTTCAGTTATTTCCATTTGACCCCCCCTGAACCTTATCTGCTACTCCTTCCAGAGGAGCACCAACGCTTGATTCACCGGTCGAGTTACACTCGCAAAAAGCCCTTTCGCGATAAAGTAATTTGAAACCTCCTCGGCTCGGTGCCGTTCATCAAACAGTGCGAAGCACGCCGATCCGCTACCGCTCAGAGAGCACAGTATCGCCCCCTGCCGTCTACACTCTTGTAGAACCAATCCGATTTCCGAAAATTTCTCAACTACGCCGCTTTCAAAGCTATTGTACGTATTGAGTTCTCTATTCGGAAATTTCCGTAATCCCTCCAGCAACTGTTTTAGTGTAACCTCACTCTTTTCCCTTGTCAACAGTAAACTGAAATTCCTGTAAGCCCATTCTGTTGAAATGGTTATATTCGGTTTTACAACGACGATATGGCACGGCGGCAGGCCGGTGGTCACCTCGAGAATTTCACCGCGCCCCCTGCCGATCGCCGGCCGCCCGAGGACGAAAAACGGAACGTCGCTGCCGACACCCAGGGCGATTTCCCGTAGTTGATCCGGCGAAAGGCCGAACGCGAACAACTCGTTGATTCCCACCAGAGTCGCAGCCGCATCGCTGCTGCCCCCTCCCAGCCCCGCCCCGCTCGGTATCGCCTTGTGCACATCGATCGAAACGCCCTCCACACATCCCACTGCCTCGAGCAGAAGCGTCGCAGCGCGGTGACACAGGTTTCGTTCATCCCAGGGAATCGCCGGATCGTTCCCGGTAATCCGTACCCCTCCCACGCACGGAGCGAGTGTCACCTCGTCCCAGAGCGACACGGGCTGGAACAGGGTCACGATATCGTGATACCCATCTTCCCGCGACCCGACGACCGCGAGGTAGAGATTCACCTTTGCGGCGCACTGCACAGTGAGAGACACTGCAAAATCCTTCGCGCGGAATGAAACGGACAGACCGATGGAGGCGCGGGGAAAATCACCCCCGCGAGCCGGTACGGTAGCGGTCCCAGAGCCGGCCCCATTTCGTCCGCTCGAATTTCCTGATCTTCACCCTGCCGACGGTTGGATACCAGAACAGGTCGTGATAGATGTTCGATGCCAGGGGCGCCCAGACCACGAGGGGCGAATGGAGCGCGATCCGCTCGAGAAACCGCAGGGGACCGAGACGCAACATCTGGTCGCCCCATATGACAAAGCTCCGCTTCACCTCGAACCGTAAATTCAGTTTACCAATATCCTCTCCGACGATCTCTATCTCCTTTATACGCGCCTCGCCCAGCCCGCGTTCGGTCGCCATGCGCAGGTAGGGAATCGACATCGGATCGAATCCCATGATCTGCGCGGCCACCGCATCGATGGCGACGGAATCGGCGCCGGCGAGAACGAGATCCCCCACAACCGGATCCATTGTCCTCGGGCCCGCTCCGTTGCCGCACACCGTTCCATCCATGACGGCGAACACGTTTGGGTGGAGCTCGCGTTGCATCAGGAGCAGATCGACGAGCACCTCGTGAATGTACTTGTGCGCGTAATGCCGTACTTCCTTGAGGAGCCCGCCGAATGCATTCTTGATGGCGCCGGTGGTGATCGAGTGCCCGTGTGTTTTCACGGTCGGTAGATGAAGAATATCCCTGCCGATGAACATCTTCGGTATCTCGATACCTTCGGGAAATATCTCATGAAGCCTGAGGAGTTCGGAACGAAACTCGTACACGACCCACTCCACTTCGGGCAGCGGAACAAACGGCAGTCCGTACCGTTCCAGTATGGGCATCCAGAGGTTGTTCCGGGCGCCCTTGCGCGGATGCGTGACCACCGTCTTGTTCTCGATCGGAATGATCTGATCCGTCCGATAGCCGCGCGAGAGGAGATCCCTGACCACCCCCTCGAGCTGCCAGGGTTGGCTCGAACAGGCGGGAAAGTACTTTGTCCATGAGAGATTGAGCTTGAGGAGCAATTCGCGCTCGGCCTTGAGAACCTGCCCCGCCCCCGCCGCTTCCATTGCCCGGTGAATATCATCGAGAATCTGTTCGGGTGATGTCCGGATAACCGCCACTTTCGACGCCACAGAATCCACCTCCGCGGATCGTATCAGCCAACCACCAGTATCAGGAGGGTGGCGACAAACCAGAGAAAGACATCTATCAATATCGATCGCTCGGTGAGGAGCACGCCCGACGGGTCGCCCCCCACCTGCCGGTTGTACACGAGATACAGATACCGCATGATCCCGAAAACGACGAACGGAATCGTGTAGACAAGCCTGCTGGTGCCGAATTTCGCCACGGTCGCGGGCCACACCGTGTAGATGGAGTATGAAACGAGCGTGGCGGTCGCCGAGAGGCCGACCAGCTGGTCGAGAAGGCGCACCGAATAGTCCTTGAGGGAATCACGATGGTCGGAGGCGCTCTCGAGCAGGCAGATCTCGTTTCGACGCTTGCAAATGGCGAGGAACAGCGAGAGAAAGAGCGTGCAAATCCAGAGCCACGGCGAAAATTCGATATTGGGGATCACCGGGTGGAGCACCACGACCCCCGCGGCCGCCCGGATGAGAAAGCTGAAGGAGATCGCGATTACATCGAGAATCACGACCTGCCGCAGAAACAGTGAATAGGCGAGATTCAGCACCACGAATATCAAGGCGAGGAGAAAGAACTCCATGCCGAGAAGCAGCGATGCCGGCACGAGCAGCGCGACGAGTGCGATCGAAACGGCCGCGGCGGTTCCGACGGGGAGCGCTCCCGAGGGAATCGGGCGCTTCCTCTTGGACGGGTGCTCGATGTCGTTACGCCGATCGAAGATGTCGTTCAGTATATAGATCGCTCCCGACAGCAGGCAGAAAACGCCGAACCCGATGAGGCTCTTTTGCACCAGCGAAAACTCGAGAAACCGTTTCGAGAATACGACCCCGGCGAAGAGAACGAGGTTCTTCGACCACTGCTTGGGCCGCATCGAGACGAGCACATACCAGACTACCTTCATGCGCCTCCCATCCCGGTGACAGCGACACGGTTCCGCCGCGTCGGACCGTACATACGGAAACATATGCAATGCGCGGTACGCCCGTCAATTGCCGAATGCACGGCCCCGGGCTGCCGCTCACATCGTCGTGCCGGTACAGATGACGGGCGCGCCGATTGAAGCCCTTCCATTCGATCCCTGATCCGTTCATTGATAAACCGGTAATATTCCGCCGTCGATTCCCCGCTCATGCCGCCCGGGAGGCCTCTCGTTCTCATCGGCTCACCCGTTCCCTTCCCGTGCCCGGACCGGTCCGCGGCCGGCGCGCGATCGGTCCGATCCACCGAACCGCCCCCCGCGCATCGCGAAGGCCAGGTTGGCGCCGACGACGAGGTAGAGGAGCATCACGACCTCGGCGTCGCCGAAATTCCACTCGAAGAGGCCGTTCACGATAAATCCGACGGAGGCGCCGATAGAACCGACCACGAATGCCCGCTCGGGTTGATCGAGCGGGCGCCGCAGGTTGCCGATCAGGAGTTTGAAAAACGCGTAGAATAGATAGCAGAATGCGGCCAGCCCGATGATTCCCATCGTCGCGGCGACCTGCAGGAAGATATTGTGCAGGTGGCCGTGAACGTGCACCGCCCCCGGTGGCATGTAGCGCCGGTACGTATCGGCGAGATCCATCGTACCGACCCCGAACCATGGATGATCCTTGATTATCTCCCAGCCGCCGCGGAGCATC
>DATKWS010000015.1:0-4019 GCA_035529435.1 Patescibacteria group bacterium | reverse complement strand
TTCGCCGATTCGATGAATCGCAAAACCTACTTCCTTGCCGCGGCGTGCGACTCGGTTTTCATGCCGCCGTCGGCCTACTTCACCTTCGTCGGGTTCGCCACCGTCACGGAGCACGTGAAGGGAACGCTCGAGAAGCTCGGCATCAAGCCGAATTTGCACCGGATAAAGGATTACAAGAGCGCGGCCGAGATGATCACGCGCGATGACATGTCCCCCACGGCGCGGGAGAACAAGGAGTGGATGCTCGACGAGTACTGGGATATGTATGTCGCATCGCTCGGGGAGGACCGCGGCTTCACCGAGGAACAGATCGTGGGATTCATGGACCACGCCATGTTCCAGCCCGACGAAGCGCTCGAGGCTGGATTGATCGATCGGATACTGTACTGGGACGAGCTCGAGGAGATGCTGAAGCAGGAGGATGACGAGAAGCTCCGCACCGTCTATGCCAGCCGGTACGACGAGGAGAAGGCGGCCAAACTGGGACTTAAGGGAAAGAAGACCATCGCCGTGATCCATGCCCAGGGCATGATCGGGGGACGCACCAGCAAGATCGATCCGATGTTCGGCGTCATGATGGGGCACGAGACGGTCAATGCGGACCTGCGCCGCGCGCGGCGTGACGAGGACGTGGCGGCGGTCGTCTTCCGCGTCGACAGCGGCGGCGGCGAGAGCCTCGCGAGCGATCTGATCTCGCGCGAGGTCGAGGCGGTCAAGGATGAGAAGCCGATCATCTCCTCGATGGTCGATGTCGCCGGTTCCGGCGGCTACATGATCGCGTACCGCGCGAGCAAGATCGTCGCCGATCCGATGACGATCACCGGCTCGATCGGATCGATCAGCATGAAGTTCAACATGAAGGGATTCTACGACAAGATCGGCATGACGCACGATCATGTCGAGAGGGGGCCGAATGCGCTCATGTGGTCCGATCTGCGGGATTTCACCGATGAGGAACGTGCGCGGTTCGAGGCCGCTCACTGGAAGGGATTCAACTGGTGGCTGGCCGATGTCGCCGAGGAGCGCGGGATGACGTTCGAGGAGGCAGAGAAGCTCGCCCACGGGCGCGTGTGGACGGGACGGCAGGCGAAGGCGAACGGCCTCGTCGACGAGGTCGGGGGGCTCGACCGGGCCATAGAGATGGCGAAGGAGCTGGCCGGCATCCCCGCCGACGAGAAGGTGACCGTGGTGCATTACCCCGAGAAGAAAAGCCTGTTGGATATCGTGGTCGGCGGCGGCGGTGACCTGACCGCGGCGGCGAAATATGTCGTCTACCGTTTCATCCGGAACGATCTCGCGGAGACATGGAACACGATGACCCGTGAGCCGGTGCACATGATGGAGCCGGTCGAGGTGCGCTGAGCGCACTTTCGGCCACAAGGGGTATGAATGATCGGGGCGCTTCCCCTTCGGGAGGCGCCCCGTCGCATGTCCGTCGGCCGCGCGAGGCGGGAGGCGTTTCGCTCCCCGTCCTAGCGGAGGAGGATCATCTTGCGCGCCATGGTCCTCTTGCCCGCCGTGATCGTATAGAAGTAGATCCCAGAAGCGACCGCGCTCCCCTCCTCGTCCAGGCCGTTCCATTCGACCGCATGATGGCCGCCGGTCTCCTCGCGATCGACGAGACGCGCCACCCGCTTTCCCGACACGTCGAATATGCTCATGCGCACATGCTGACGCTCCGGCAGGCTGTATCGTATCACGGTGGACGGATTGAACGGATTGGGATGGTTCTGCTCGAGATGCAGGGCGAACCGGGGCATTGCGATGGCGTCCGTCGTGAACAGCTCCCGGCGCCCGTCGCCGTCCGAGATCTCCACGCGATATCTATATACGGATCCATATGCTGGATCTTCATCGATAACGGTATATCTATTTTCTTCCTGCTGTATGTCGGAGAGTATCGATGCTTCGTGATGCGCATCGTCGTTTTCCTCGAGCCGGTAGACGAGAAACGATCGTGCGTCGATCACGTGCGCCAGCGTCCAGCGCACCAGTATGCGTGATTCTTCATAATCCACCGAATATCCGCGCAGCAGCACATCGGTCATCGGGCCGTCCGTCCCGATCCGCGTGGCGTACACATCCGCGTATCCGTCGCGCTCGTCCGACCATCCCACATAGGCGCCGTCACCATCATCCGAAATGATGTTGAATGTTCCCTGGTTGACGTTGGCCTTGCAGATCGGCACCCCCATGCCGTACCCGCAATCGGCCCACGCGATGTTTCCCGACGAGTCGACCTTCTGGCTGTAGATGTTGTCGTAGTTTATGGTATACACGATGACGGCGCCCCCCGACGAATCCGGCAGGACCTTCTGATGACCCGCGTTATAAGACGGCGTGGCGCAAATGGCCACTCCGGCGTCCGGCCACATCCTGTCGCCCGCCGCGTCGATCCTCTGGGCGTAGATGTCCCACCCCGCGTTGCGGGTGTCGCACCATGCGATGATCGCCCCTCCGTCTCCGTCGGATGCGATAGTCGGCTGCTCTTGCACGTAAAATTCTCCGCATACCGTGACGCCGCCCGGAACCCAGGAGACGGTCCCGCTCGTGTCGACCCTCTGCGCGTAGATGTTGTAATCGCCTATTCTGAAATCCCTCCAGGTGATGATGAAGCCGCCCCTGCCGTCCGAAATGATCTTCTCGTACCGGAGTTCCCCCGTCTTGTCGCAGATGAGGACGCCGTCGCCCGGCCAGACGAGCTCGCCGCCTGCATTGATTCTCTGGAGCAGGATGTCCTCGAAGCCGTTCTTGTACAGAATCATGGCGCCGTCCGCGCCGTCGGGAACGATGTGGTTCTCTCTGCCCTGGGTGAAGAGCAGCACGCCGTCTTCGGCCCATACCGTATTGCCGTCGTGATCGAAGCGCTGGGCGTACGTGTTGTAGGACACGGCGAGGATATCCCTCCACACGATGATGGCCCCGCCCTCGGAGGTGGGGCATATCTCCGGACCTACCTTGTTCGTGTTGGTCGTGCAGACCGGGACACCATCCACTGCCCACAGGGGATTTCCATCCTGGTCGATCCTCTGCGCGTAGATATGGTCGATGTCACAGAACGTGTATTCCGGGCACGGTCGCTGATCCAGCCAGACGACGATGGTCCCTCCGTCGCCATACGAAACCATGGCGGGCGCAACCATGAATGCGTACCCCTGATAATTGATCGCCGTGCAGACGGGTGCGCCGCCTGGATTCCAGAGTGCGTTTCCGCCAGAGTCGATTCGCTGCGCGTAGATATCGGCGTACGCCCCGACTCTGAAGTCCTGCCAGCACAGTACCGCCCCGCCCTCGCCGTCGGGCACCAAGGCGGGAACGCTTTGCTCGCCCTGTGCGATGCAGACCGGTATGCCGTTCAGCGGCCAGTACTGCGCTCCGATTTCGGGCGCCAATGCGAGCATCAGGAGGAGAAAGAATGCGGAAACTGCGACGGTTCGGGATGCCATTGTCACCTTCCTTGAAACAGCACCTTGTCGAGCAACTGCACGATCCCCCGCCCACTCTCGATGATGCAATGCGGCGCGACACGATCCGGTTTCTCGAGTTGGTCCCCCGCATCTCTTCATGAAGCGTACAGTTTATCATTGCGGGCTCCCATTTACAACTCCATAGTAGGCGCCCCGACCGGCGTATTGACATATGGATCGCGCCGGGCTAGTCTGATGGTGCCGGAGGCGCGGGAGGCATCCGCTGCGGGGGTGTTCCGGCCGCGGAAGATATATCCACTCCGGTGCATTGCCGGCCGCTGGAGACATATCGAACGAGAACGGGGAGGTCATGTTGAGATTTAGAATGGTAGGGGCCGTCGCCCTCGTCGCGTGCCTGACGATCGCTCTTTGCGCGGACGCCTCCGTCACGCGCCGGCCGATAACGGCGGGGGATCTCTGGCTGGTGAAGCGGGTCGGTTCACTCGCCGTCTCTCCCGACGGCCGGATGGCGGCCGTCGTCGTCACCGTGTACGACATCGAGAAGAACGAGGGGCAGGGAGATATCTGGCTCGTCGCAACGGACGGCCGGGT
>DATKWS010000014.1:0-11394 GCA_035529435.1 Patescibacteria group bacterium | reverse complement strand
CTGCCGGGAAGAAGCGGAATCCAGCTCATCGAGGAACTCCTCTCGCGCGATCCCGACCTCAAGGTGATCCTGAGCAGCGGCTACGCGGCGCCGAAATCACAGTGGGATCTCATACAGAAAAAGGGATACCGCTTCATCCAGAAACCCTACAAGATGGTCGATCTCCTCAAGGTGATAAAGGAGGTATGCGATTCGAGCTGAATACCACCCCGCTTACCCCCCCTCGACCTATTGAAGCCGCCGCCCCGCGAGATGCAGGTCCCGTGCGACGAGGCTCTCCACACCGAGCTCGCTTTCCACACGTCCCCTGATCACGAAGGGGCCCCGGCCCCGGACCAGCTCGCGTGCCGTACGGCGGTACACCTCGGGAAAGAAAATTGCCTCGAAGCGACCCCACCGGTCGGAGAAGGTGACGAAGATCATCTGTTCCCCGCTGTCCGCCGTGCGTGTCGGCTTGGCCGTGACCCTCCAGCCCACCAGCGCCACATCACGGCCCACGTGCCGGGCGAGATCCGCCGAGCGTACCAGCGCGTGACGGCGCCCGAGGGACGAGAGCTCCCGGCGGAACATCGCGAGCGGGTGCGCACAAACGGTGAGCCCGAGGATCTCCCGATCAAGGGCGAGGCCCCGCGAGAGGTCATAGTCGGGGATCGCCGGTATCTTTCCAACGAGGCCCGCCGGGTCAATTGCGGTTCCATCGCCGTTGTCGCCTGCAAGGAGGCAGCGGAGCTCCCAGAGAAGCTCGGGGCGCGAGCGCCCGAACGAGGCCATGGCGCCGCACCGGATGAGATTCTCCACCTCGTCCCGCGCGGCGGGGACCGCTGTCAGAAACTCCTCCAGCGATCCGTAGGGGCGGCCCGCCACGATCCGCCCCGCCGTCTCCGCGGTGAGCCCCTTCACCTGCATGAGGCCGATCAGGAGCTCGCGCCCCCGCCCGTGGTGCCGGATGCGGCTGCGGTTCACGCACGGCGGCAGGATCGTGAGTCCCATCCGTCGCGCCTCCTCGAGGTACTCCTCCTGCGAGTAGTAGCCGCCCCCGTTCGAGAGAACCGCCGCCATGAACTCGGCGGGGTAGTGCGCCTTCCAGTAGACGCTCTCGAACGACTCCAGCGCGAAGGAGGCCGAATGCGCCTTGCAGAACGCGTACCCCGCGAAGGATGAGATCTGGCGGAATATCTCTTGCGCCGTACCGGGTGGAACACCGCGTTCCCGCGCGCCGCGCATGAACGATGCGCGGTAGCCGTTCATCGTCTCGTCCCTCTTCCTCTTGAAAGACATGCAGCGCCGCAGGCCGTCCGCCTCGGTGTAACTCATTCCGGCGACGGCGACGGCGATACGGATCACCTGCTCCTGGTATATCAGGCACCCGTAGGTGTCGCGGAGGACTTCCCCCACCGCCGGATGGACCGCCTCGACCGGTTCGAGCCCGAGGTGGCGGTGCAGGTAGCTCCGCTTCCCCCCGTAGCTCGAGACGCCGGGGCGGATGATCGATGAGAGGGCCGTCAGGACCTCGAAATCGTCGCACCGCGCCTGGCGGATCAGCTGCACCATCACGGGGGACTCGATGTAGAAGCATCCCTCGGTGCGCCCCTCCCGCAGCGCCCGCTTCGTTTCGGGATCGTTCACATAGTCGATCCGCTCCGGATGGAGGGGGCGCCCCTTGTTTTCCGCCGCCATCGCCGCCGCCTCCCCGATGACGGCGAGCCCCTTCTGACCGATGATATCGACCTTGACGAGCCCGGCCTCCTCGACCTCGTGCATCGACCACTGCGTTATCTCGTACCCCTTGTCGCCCCGCTGGAGCGGGACGAGATCGGTGATCGGCGCCGGGGAGATCACGAGCCCGCACGGGTGCGTCCCCATGTGCCGGGGAAATCCCCCAATCTTCACGGCGAGCGGCAGCAGCGTGCTGAGCGGCTCCCGGTCGAGGGGAATGTCGGCGGCGGCCGGCGAAACGGCGCAGACCTCGGCGAGGTGGTCGATCGATGCGTGGAAGGGGATGCGCCGTATGAACGGCGCCACTTCCCCCTCCGGTATGCCGAGGGCCTTGACCGTCTCGCGGAGCGCCGCCCGGGCCCGCATCGTGCAGTAGGTCCCGATCATGGCGACGTGCGAGCGGCCGTACCGGCGGAAGATGTACCGCAGCACCTCCTCGCGGTCGTCCGTCGCGAAGTCGATGTCGAAATCGGGGGGCTGTTCGCGCGCGGGGTTGAGGAACCGCTCGAAGAAAAGATTGTGCCGGAGGGGATTGACGTGGGTGATGCCGAGCGCATACGAGAGGAGGCTGTTCCCCGCCGAGCCCCGGCCGAGAGAGCGCATACCGCGGCTCCGGGCGAAGCGGACGATGTCCCAGCAGATGAGAAAATAGCCGGCGAGTCCCTTGCGCTCCACCACCGTGAGCTCGTACCGGAGGGTGTCGAGCGCGCGATGGTATTCGTCCGCGGGCCCGTCCCCCCCGGCGGCGCGTCCGAGGTCGGCCGCTTCGTCGCCGCTGGCGCCGGAACCGCTCCGCGGTCCGTCGCCGTCCGTCGCATAACTGCGTTCCATCCGTGGCCCATCCAGACGCTCCCGCAGCCCCTTCATGGCGATCCGCCTGAGAAAGGATACCGCGCTCTCGCCGGGCGGCAGCGGGAATGCCGGCAGCCTCGGCGAGTCGAGATCGAGCTCGACGCGGCAGTCGCCGGCGATCTCGCGCGTCGCGGCCAGCGATGCCGGATCATCACGAAATGTGCGCTCCACGCTCTCCGGGGAATGGAACCATGCCGCTGGCGGGGCCACCGCTCCGGCGGGGAGCGTGCCGACCGTCGTGCGCGTGCGTATCGCCGTCAGCACGCGGTGAACGAAATGCTCGCGGGCGTCTATAAAGAAAACCGCCCCCGCCGCGGTGGTGCGAATCCCGAGCCGGTCCGCGAGGCGGCTCAGGCGCCACCGGGCCCGGTCCCATTCCCGCCCCGGGGCGACGGGAAGCGCCGCGCGGAGATTCTTTTTTCCCCGCAGCCGCCCGAGCACACGCTCGTCGCCGCTCAGCATATAGATGTTTTCGGAGGCCGCCTCCAGCGCCCCGGAGAGCGAGAAATCATCGTCGAGGTGGCGCGCCGTCACGATACGCGATATCTCGCGGTACCCCTCGATCGTACGCGCGAGGAGCACCGCCCGGGCGGCACCGGCCTCCCCGTCCCACGGGCCGGTCAGTTCCACACCGTAGATGGGACGCACCCCCGACTCCCGGCATGCCCGCCGGAACGGGACGGCGGCGTACAACCCGTCGGTATCGGTGAGAGCGATGGCGGGCATCCCCGCCGCAGCGGCTGCCTTCACGAGATCCTCGACGGGGCGGGTCCCCGCAAGGAGGGAAAAATTCGAATGAACATGGAGATGAACGAAACTCACCCCGCGTACCTCCACGCGTACTTCCACGCGCCGGTCACGCCGAAGATCGAGGTCCGCCGCGCGCCGCCGCCCGTCCGGGGATCGCCCGCCCGAATGCGGGGGCCACCCCAGCGGGAAAGCGTGAGCGAAGCCGGTCGAGCGCGCCGTGCAGACGTCGCATCCGCTCTACACGCACGCCGTCCCCCTCCACGAACATCTCGAGCTGGACGGGCTCCGGCTCCAGGCGCCGCGCCGAGAGAAGGATGCGCCGCACGCGGACGCGCCGCGTAAAGATACGCGCGAGCACCCCCCGCGCCGTCTTGAAGAGGAGCAGGTCGTCCGACGCCGGGGGTGCGGACTTCGCGGTGCCGCCGGCACGCATCCCATCCGCGTAACGGATCTCGAGGGCAACCGATCCCGCGCGCACCCGCTCTGCCCGCAGGCGCTCCCCGAGCCGCTCGGCGAGGCGGTAGAGAACCGATTCGAGCAGATCGCGGCGGACCCGGTCCGGCTCGAGCACCTCCTCCACGGTGAAGCGCTCGTCCGGAGCGGAGTGGATCCGCACCGACGCGGCGTCCTCCCCCATCGCGCCCCGGTAGAGCCGCCGCCCCCACGACCCGAAGCACGCCGCGAGAACCTCCTCGGGAAAGAGGAGAATGTCCCCCACCCGCGCGATACCGAGTTCCCGGAGCACCGCGGCGCGGCGCTCGCCGACGGGAGGAAACCGGTCGATCGGCACCGGAGCGAGAAACGGCCGTTCGCAGCCGGGGTAGATATCGACGAGGTGCGCGCGCTTCGCTGTGCGCGAGGCGACATGGCTCACGAGCTTGCTCGAGGCCACCCCCAGAGAGACCTGGAGGCCCGTCTCGCGGAGGATCTCGTTCTTGATCCGCGTTCCCGCATCGAGCACGTGGCCGAACAGCCTGCCGCACCCCGTGTAGTCGAGGTACCCCTCGTCGAGCCCGCTTTGCTCGACGAGCGGGCTGAAGCTCCGGAGAATCCGAAAGATGACGCCGGAGGCCCGGCGGAACAGCCCCCAGTCGGGCGGACAAAACACCCCACTCGAAGAGAGACGCCTCGCCGCCGAGACGGTCATCCCGCGCCGGACACCGTCGCTGCGGGCCTCGTACGAGGCCGAGAACACCATCCCGCGCGGCGCGGGCCCGGCGACCACGACCGCTCTTCCCCGGAGCGCGGGGTCGCGCAGGCGCAGCAGCGACGCGTAGAAGTCGTCCGTGTTGACGTGCAGGATCTCCCGTTCCATCGGTCGTCCCCCCATCGCCGGCGCCGCCCCCCGCGCGAACCGCGCCGTAGTTTTCAATTGCTCAATGCCCCGCCGCGGGTCCTGACGCCGGCTCACCCCACCGTGCTCGCTGTCGCTCCGCGCGGTGGGGACCCCATCCGGCGCCACCCGCGGCGTTACCCGTTACAACCGCCGTTTCACCCCGACCACCACCCCCACCACCTCGCCGCCGCATCCGCGATTCCAGCGGCATACCGCCTCGGCCTTTCCCCGCCTGACCAGCGTGAGCTCCCCCTCGCGCGGCGTCGCACCCAGCTCAAGGAGAAGGCAGTCCCCCTCGCGCACCTCCCCCCCGGCATCCGCCGAGAGCAGGGAATCGACCTTTCGGTACGCCAGAGACATAGAGACTCCTCGAAGCGGGCGCCCCGTTCCAGCGATGGGACGCGCCCGCCCGCCGGCACCCACGGCCGGCCCGTTCCATTCACCCGGACAACAGAGAATCCTCACGGCGCCCGGTAGCGTCGCAGCAGCCCCACGACCACCCCCCGCACCTCGACCTCGGCGGCGGGGAACACGAGATCGGCAACGGCGGGGTTCGAAGCCTCGAGCCGTACCGCGTCCCCGTCCTGGTAGAAGCGTTTGACCGTCGCCTCCTCGCCGCGGAGCAACACCACCGCCATAGCGCCGTTCTCCACGCGCCGCCGCTTCTCGACCACGATCAGATCGCCGTCGAGTATCCCGTCCCCCACCATCGAGTCCCCCTTGACCCGCAGGGCAAACGACTCGCCGCGCCCGGCGATCTCGGGCGGGATCGACAGACTCTCGGAAACTTCCACCGCCTCGATCGGCTCACCGGCCGCCACGGTCCCGGCGAGCGGCACCTCGACCGCCTCCCGCCCCGCGAGGGGTTCGATCGCGCGGGCCCGGTGCTCCTCGCGCCGCAGCAGCCCCTTGCGCTCGAGATTCACGAGGTGCTCGTGAATCGTGCTCACCGCGGAGAGGCCGAGGCGCGCGGCGATCTCCTCCAGCGACGGCGCGTACCCGCGACGCGACTGGAACGACGCGATGAAATCGAGTATCTCCCGCTGGCGCTTCGTCACGTATACCATCGACACCTCCAATATGAGCATACCCGAAAAAAAACCGAAAATCAAGCAAAAAATGATCCATCCCCGGCGGAGCGGCACGTCGACATGCACCTGCTCGAGAAAAACGATACGCCGGGAATCAGCCTCTGTTAAATTTTAATACATTATAATAAAGTCAGATACAGCTTTATCGATAATTGTTCTTGTTTTATAATCATTATATTAATATTTTTAAATACCTACGCCCGTTGATTCGGGAATCGGGTAGCCGACGCACATCAGCATCCTCAGCCGCGGTGCAGCCGGCTATTCGTCGTTTTGAGCAGACCTTCGGGGTACCCACACCCAAGCACTACGGCACCCACACCCCAAGCGGTGGTGCAATCGCGCCCACCGGGAAATCGGCCCCGTACGGATTCCGCCTACCGCTCTACCAGGTTCTTTATCGCCCCCCAGCTCCTGCTCTCCGTTGCCGTGAATGTGCACGGCGATCCTGCCGGGTCATAATTGATGTAGAGATTCGTGAACTTCTTGACCGGCTCCGTCGGGTTGCCCGGCTCACAGGTGGCGAACCGGATGTACTCGATGTCGGGATCGCTGTGCTTGATGATCTCAAGGTGACTGGGCGAGGCATCCGACACAAAGAGCGTCTGGTGAAACGCCCACGTCCACTGCACCTGGCATTCGGTGAAGCACACATTGACACCCGTTTCGGGTTCGAACCCCTCGGGTATTATAATGGGCGGTAGCAATGTGATGACAGACTGCACCACGTTGCCCGGATAGCTGATCGCGAATTCCGCACAGATCATTCCCTCATCGCTGGGAAGACACCATACCCACATCTCGAACTGGTAGAATCCCACTCCGTTGACGCACCACGTGTCACGGTTGTCATCGGTAAAGAGACCGATGTACCCGACGGGCGGGAGCTGTGCGCCCGCCGTGCCGGACAGGGCGCAGAGAATCACGACAAGCGTTAGCCACTTCTTCATGCGAACCTCCTTTCGATCGCGCTGCTGGAATCCACCGGCGAGTGGTGTGTATATGTGAAAGGCTGCTTCATTATACCATAAACGGGGCGATTGTGACAAAAAAACCATGCTAATTTACCAACCAACACCGTGCAGAAACGGCATTGCTGAATATAATATATACGAATGACCTTTACGGTGGGGGGCGTTCGACCGGCCTGCGCAGTTCCACTCCGCCCCAAGAGGCAGGCTGTTCCAAAAGAAGCAGTGTGGTGAGAGAATTACCGCCGACCATGATCGCAGCCCGGACGGAGGGCAACGATAATGTCCATGAAAGGTGAATGCGCGAAGTGCGGCGCGCACGGTACGGTGTACGAATGCGAGCGTTGCGGCAAATCGTTCTGCAAGCATTGCGCCCGCAAATCCCTCTCGGGCGGCCGCAAATGCCCGATGTGCGAGAGCCATCTGAAATAGGGCGGCGGCTCACCCGAGGGGGAACGAAGTGAAGCCGGCGCCGGATTCGTACGGAAACGAACGGAACGTACCGGCCAATCGGGGGGGGGTATTTTTTTTAAAAATCCGATGCGTGGAGCTCACCACCGGTGCCGGTCGCCGCTACGGATGAGGTTGAGGAATTCCATCCGTGTCTTGCTGTCCGTGCGGAATCCGCCGAGCATCGCGCTCGTTATGATCAGGGCGTCGCGCTTTCGCACGCCGCGCATCGCCATGCAGAGGTGGACCGCCTCGATCGTCACCGCCACGCCGTACGGCTTCAGATGATTCATGAGGGTCCGCGCGATCTGGTTGGTGAGGCGCTCCTGCACCTGGAGCCGCCGCGAGAATATCTGTACGATCCGGGGGATCTTGGAAAGCCCTATGATACGCCCCTTGGGGATGTAAGCGACGTGGCACTTTCCGTAGAACGGCAGCAGGTGATGCTCGCAGAGGCTGTAGAGGCTGATATCCTTCGCGATGACCATCTCATCGTACTCCTCCTCGAAGATGGCCCCATCCAGCTCCGCCTCGATATCCTCCCGGTACCCGCTCGTGAGAAATGCCAGTGATTCGGCGACCCGTTCGGGAGTCTTTCGCAGTCCCTCGCGCCCGGGCTCGGGATCGATCTCATCGATGATTCGGCGTATCAACTCCTCCATTCCTCATTCCTCCTGATTGCATGCCGGTAAAAATGCCGACGGCCCGGCCCTTCACGAAACACCGCCCGTGCCGCATCGAGAATCCGATCATGCGATGCGCATGCGCCGCGTGGCGGCCCGCCGGCGAGCATATCACGCCCCGGTGTTTTTTTCAAATGCGGAGCACGCCTTCCGGTAGGAATGGGCATCGACGATATGGTACCGCGTCCCATCGGTCCGGTACGCGAAGAGGGGGCGGCGGCGGTAGGACCATTCGAAGAACGAGCCGATACAATCTCTTTCATTGCCGTCCATGAGGTAGCGGCGCAGGAACGGGATCGTCTCGGCGGTGATACGGTAGAGCGGGAGCGCGAGCATCTTGGATTTCGGGCGCGCCGGCTTCTCCTGGAAATCGATGATGCGGTCGTCGGATGTCGCGATGACCACCCCCCCCTGTTTCAGCGCCTTCCGGTCGGCACTCTCGGTGACAGCCACGACATCGCCGTTCTTGCCGCCGCAGAAGTCGATGAACGAATCGATCGGAAAATCGAATATACTGTCGCCGGCCGCGACTATGATATCGCCCTTGAACTGCTTCTTCATGCAAACATCCTCGATGTCTCCGACGGCGCCGAGTTTGCCGCCGGGTTCGTTCACGCCGTTGCTCGAGAGTTCCACCTTACCCCGGTAATCGCACTCGCGGAGCCAGTCCTTGAACGCGTGGTAGTACCGCTCGTTGGTCCTGATATGAATCGTTTCGACGGCGTCCGCACCGCTGATAAAGGCGAGGAGATAATCGATGACGGGCTTGCCCCCCACATTGAGCAGGGCCTTGGGACGATGCTCCGTATGAGGCATGAGACGCTCGCCGAATCCGGCTGATAGAATGACGGCATCCATTACAGATCCCCCTCTTACCGCACCCGGTTCACGATCGCGCCCCGCTCATGATGCCTGTCAGATGCGGGCTGAACCGGAACAATCCCTGCATTCATTATATAATAAATATTTTTTTATGCCACAAACATAAACACGCTATTTTTGAATAAATTCAATAAATCAATCTGGCCTGCGGCCGAACCCTTCTCCCCGCCCACCCGGAGAAAGAGATAAAAAAATGGCGGGGGCGATCACCCCCGCCACGTAATGATTGCCGGGTAATGTTTTCTGTTATGATACGGCCTTCCTGGTCGGCCGGAGCATGAGGCCGATCACGGCCGCCACGAAGCAGGAACAGGCCGCAATGACGAACGGCATCCACCATGCCCCGACATCGCCGCCCTTTGCCGCGTCCTTGAAGTATCCCGCCACCTGGGGACCCGCGATCCCCGCCACGCCGTAAGCGCTGAAGACCCAGCCGTAGTTCGTACCGACGTTCTTGTTGCCGAAAAAGTCGGCCGTCGCCGCGGGGAAGAGTGCGAAGTTGCCGCCGAAGTTGAAGCCGATGATGCAGGCGCCGATGACGAGCCCCGCGAACGACTGCCCCATCTTGAAGAAGAGGAGCATGATGACGCCCTGGAAGGCGCACATGAGAATGAGTGCGAGCTTCCGGCCGATCTTGTCGCTCACCGTTCCCCAGAAGATGCGGCCGAGGCCGTTCAGGATGGCGTACCAGGCCATTGCCGTGCCGGCCATCACCCCCGCCACCTTGTAATCGCCCGCGATGCCGCTCGACTGGAGGGCGTCGATGCCGAAGAGACGGATGCAGTAGATCACCATGAGCCCCGCGAGCGCGGAGCCGATGAACATGACCCACAGCATGTAGTACTGAGGCGTGCGCAGCATCTCGCCGCTCGTAAGGTCCACCGCGCCCGTCGCCTTGGCCTTCGCCGTATCGGTGGGCGGGTTCCACCCGGACGGCTTCCACCCGGACGGCGGGTTGACCATGACGATGCTGCCGATGAGGACGAGCGCCGCGAAGGCGACGCCGTATATGAAGAAAACGCTCTGCACGCCGGGCAGGCCGAAGACGCTCGTCGTGTTGAGGAGCCCGCCGAACCAGCTCCCCGCGAGCTTGACCCAGAGCGTCGCACCGAAACCGAAGCCGGCGACGGCGAGCCCCGCGATCATGCCCTTCTTGTCGGGGAACCACTTGACGCCGACGGCGATCGGCACAACGTACCCGAGCCCGATCCCGGCGCCGCCGATGACCCCGATGCAGACGAGCTGCGCGGGGAACGTCCTGCCGAGGAAGCCGCCGAGGATGTACCCGAGGCCGAGCACGATGCCGCCCAGTATGGCGATCGGCCGCGGCCCGTACCGGAGCTGGAGCCTCCCGGCGATGATCGTGAATACGGCGAAAACGGCGAGCCCGGCCGAGAAGATCCATGCCGCCTGCGTGGCGCTGAAACCGTACCCGCCGTCCGCGACGGGAAGCGTGATCTGCTTGGTGAACACGCTCCAGGCATAGATCGCGCCGAGGCAGAGCTGGATCAAAATCGCGCCGACCACGACGAGCCAGCGATTCAGTACCTTTTGATCACTCATTCCAACCTCCCGAGATAGAATACGAGATAAAATCTTCTCTTCTGTATCACCCGGGGGGCCGGCTTGTCAATGTGATTTTCGGGCGTGCTACGGGCGTGCGTCGAATGTCGATTGCGCGTGTGCCGCCGATACCGATCCCAATTGATTGTTACAAGTTCGTAAAACTATACGCCGATCCAGTTCGTAAAAGAATACGCCGCTTGACAGGTGTGAAATGGATCATCTCGCTTGAGATAGTAAAAATATTTTACTCGTTGCAGCCTTTCATTAAATATTTTAATCCGCGGGCATTGATGCTACCTCTGGACATGTCTGAAACTTGCATGGCTACGCGTTATATGTACGGTTGTATGATGCCGTATATCTTGTACTATAATAATATGTTATAAACTGCTATTATCGAAGTTCGAATACGCTTTATTCAACAGCTAAAAGCATGCAATTTAAATTCTATACTGGCATGAAAATTGGATATTAATTATTGTTAACTGTGGTCGAGTAAGCGGTTTTTCAGGATTTGATATTCTTGCAATGTTGAGATTACGGCTCGCCGGTATGCTGGAAAGAGTCGGAATGAAATCGTTGTTTTTGGAAAGAAAAATTTACCCTCGCTTAGCATTGTATGTGATTCTCGGCTCATTCACGGTCATGTGCATCGATTGTTCCGAGCAAGACAAGTTCATGGCGCCTCGGCCTCCCTATCCCGAGATCGACAGATTTCCCGTGTGGTCACCGGACGGAGCGAGGGCCATCTATTATCATGCAGGCATCACGGAGATACACGAGGGAGGGGCATACCATGTCGATTACAACCAACAAGGAATATGGATGGTGGATATCACCGGCGATAACCCTCATTTGATCATACAGGGGGCGACGTATGCCGATTATTCAGATGATGGAGAATGGCTCGCGTACGAGCTGGGTAGAAACGTATATACAGTGCGTATTTCAGGAGATCAGATCGATTATGCGATGATCAAGCAACTTACCTTCGAGGGAGAAAACTACTTTCCATCGTGGAGTCGGGACGGAATGTGGATAGCGTATGATTCAGACGTCCAAGAAATACCCCGTGAATTCGCGATATGGAAGATGCG
>DATKWS010000013.1:0-3260 GCA_035529435.1 Patescibacteria group bacterium | reverse complement strand
CTCGGTCGCGCTCTCCTCGAGAAACAGCCGCTCGGCGCGGTAGAAGATCGAGCCGGGATGCTCCATTCCGCTGTAGGGAAACGACGGCAGGGCGACGAAATCGAACTTGCCGAAGGGATACCCGATCCCGGTGTACTCCTCCATCCACCGGAGCGCCCCGGCATGGAGATCGAAGATCACGTCGAGATTCCGCGCGACCTTGGCCGAGTCGGGCTCCATGTGATAGAGATGCATCGTGCGCCCGCCACGCTCCGCGGTCTCGACATGAAACGCTCCGGCCGCGAACGCGAAATGATACGTGCTCAGCGGCGCCGTCTCCTCGAAATGTATCTGCTTGTGGGCGCTGTCCACGAACTCCCGCTCGACGGCCGCGTTCGAGACGGCGGCGAACTCCTCGGGGATCGTCAAAACCAATGTGAAGCGGGCCTTCATGTCGGGTTGATCGAAGCAGGGAAACACCTCGCGGGCGCGGGCCGGGACAAAGAGGCTGTAGAGATGATCTTCCTCTCGGTGGAGGGGAGCCTCGCTCGGTCTGCAGATGATTTCAAAATGATTTTCGCCCGCGCGAAGGTGGTGCGCCGGTATCGTGATATGCTCGTCCGTAAACACAAACGGCACCCTTTCCTCGGCGTCCTCGACAGACCCGACCGATTCTCCCGCGAAATCGAGAACGAGCGGTCCGTCGACCGCTGCCAGATCGAACGAAACGTGGGCGATACAGGCGACCCGGCCGTCGCGCGGAACGGTGAAGATCAACCGGTACCGGACATCCGATACCGAGGCGGCCCGCTCCCGGGCGAGATCCGCCGGCACTCCGGCACCAATCATTGCGGAGCATGTATCCCCGCCTTCCCCGGCGCCGTTCCGTTCCCCCTGAAAAACGGGTAACGACGCCGCACGCGGACCGGCGGCGAAGGCGCAGAGCGAAAGGAAGGCGGCGGCAATGCGTATCTTATTTTTAATCATACAAAATACCCAATGCTCCCGGCGGGCGGATCCGGCCGCCCCTGTGCCGCCGGATACCGTCCCCCGTTCGTCACCGGCGAAGTGTAAACCCTCTGAATCCGTTTATCCAGCATCATTTACATTGGCACCCTCCTTGCACCAGTATCCGTCGAACTACCATTTATGGCAAGAATTCAGACACCATTGCGCCCGAAATACTATTTTCGCAACGATCGGAGGCGATCATGTCGCAGTTCATGGAAGTACTGGAGTTTTTCGATCTTTCCGGTGAGGAGATCGTGCACCGTATACCCCCCGATGGTTCGGCGGAGATCAAGATGGGCGCGCAACTCATCGTGCGCGACAACCAGTGTGCCGTCTTCTTCAAGGACGGGAAGGGCCTGGATGTCTTCGGCGCCGGTCGCCACACCCTGACGACGAAGAACCTCCCGATCCTCACCAAGGTCCTCTCCCTGCCCTGGGGATTCAAGAGCCCCTTCAGGGCCGAGGTCTACTTCGTCAACATGAAGACGTTCCTCAACCAGAAGTGGGGCACAAAGGATCCCGTCGCATTCAAGGACAGCAAGCTGGGACTCGTGCGGCTGCGGGCATTCGGCATCTATACGCTCAAGATCATCGAGCCGGTTCTCTTCATCAATACCGTCGTCGGCACACAAGGGATCTATACCGATACGATGATCAACGATTACCTGCGCGACGTCATCGTTTCGCGCATCAACGACCTCTTCGGCGAGCAACTCGACACGATCTTCGATCTGCCGCAGAATTACGATGAGCTGGCCGTCGATATCAAGGAACGGCTCGTCAATGACTTCGCCAAGTACGGGATGGAGCTGATCGACTTCTTTATCAACTCGATCACGCCGCCTCCCGAGGTGCAAAAGATGATCGACGAGCGGAGCGGGCTGCAGGCCGTCGGCGATCTCGATAATTTCTTCAAGTTCAAAGCGGCCAAGGCGATGGGAGACGCCGCATCGAGCTCCGGCGGCGGCGCGGGCGCCGCGGCGGCCGGCGGTATGGGCATCGGCGTCGGCGCCGGCCTCGGGATGATGATACCCGGTATGCTGGCAAAGAGCATGCAGGGCGGCGCGGCGAGCGCCACGGCGCTCCAGTGTCCCCACTGCCATAACGAGGTTGACGGCGACTCCCGCTTCTGCCGGAACTGCGGGGCCCAGCTCGTCATCATGAACCGGTGCCCGCAGTGCCAGACCGAGCTTCCCGCCGAGGCGCAGTTCTGCTCCTCCTGCGGACACCGGCTCGGCACCGCGCTGAACTGCACGCACTGCGGAACGAAACTCCCGCCGGGGACACAGTTCTGCACGAACTGCGGCGAGAAGGTGGACGGAAACTGCGATGCATGTTAGTTGCAGCCTCTGCGGAGGCGAAAACGAGATACACCCGGGGCAGAAGATGCTCCTGTGCTCGTACTGCGGCTCCTCGCTGGCCGTCGACGCGCTGAACGGCCCGGAGCACCTGATCCTCCCCCACGAACGCAACGACCGGCATGCGGGCGAGGAGCTCTGCTCCTTTCTCCTCGCGAGGCGCATGCCGCGCCCGAAGGATATCAAGGTCGATTTCTCGTATACCCCCTTCCTCGCCGTCGAGGACGAAAAGGGACGGGCGGGCACGATCCCGGGATCGGCCGATCCGCCGGCCGGCGCGAGCACCCTGCCGTATCCACCGGCTGGGTGCTACCGTTTTTTCGATGAAGCGCTCGCCGGCGCGGAACGGATCGTGCCGGTCGAACGGACCGAAAACGGTACCACCCGCATTCTCCACATCCCGGTATACCGCATGCTTTACACTGCCGCGGGCGGGACATGGCGGGCGACGGTGATCGGGGAGAGCTGGCAGGTACATGCCGACGAGTACCCGCCGGAGCGGCCTTCAATAGTGAACATGCAGAATGTGCTGATCGCGGCGGGAATTCTCGCCGCGTACCTCTTCATCGGAAAGCTGGGACACGGCTGGCTGTCGCGATTCGTCGTGACCTTCGCGGCGGCGGCCATGGGATATGTCTTCCTGGCGTTGAAACGGAAGGTGACGGAGAAGCGATGACGGACGGCACGAATCGTAACGATCGCGCGGGCGCCTGCATCGAGGAAATGCAGACCGCCCCGGAGACCGGCGAGACCGGCGGCGGCGCGGCGTTCGCGGACCCCGAAACCACCGGCGCGGCGCAGGGTATCGAGACGCCCGCCGGACCGGTCGAAACGTTCGGTGTCACCTGCCCCCTCTGCGGCGGATCGCTCCGTGTTCACGAAGGTGAACGGAGCATCGCCTGCGAATACTGC
>DATKWS010000012.1:0-17515 GCA_035529435.1 Patescibacteria group bacterium | reverse complement strand
GAAGAACCGGCGGTAGTATGGAATGATAGAAGCCCCCGGCCCGCCGTGCAGGACGAATACCGGTGTGCCGTCGGGATCGCCGCACAGCTCGTAGTAGATCTCGTGCAACGCGGAGACCGCGAGATACGCCGTTTTGAACGGCTCGATCTCCGGCCACAGATCGATCTCCCCTTCACCGCCCTGTTCCGCCGTGCATTCCGTGGCGATGATCGAAACCGCGACGCAGAGCAGGCCGATCATCCGTACAATCTTCATCATGGTGCAAACCCTCCTGACATGATCCGGACCGTGAATACCGCCCCCCGTGCTACATCCATTCGCCGGAATCCGGCTCCGTCGCGCGCGTCTGCCGCGCCCCCGTCTCACGGGCTATCCCCGCGAGTGTAGCATGGTTGGCCACGAGAGAACACCCGATCTCACCGCACCGGAGCACCGTCGGGTGTCCGCGTATCGCGGCGAGAAACGGGGAAGAGAGGATGTCGCGAAACGTGCAGCGCGTGACGTTCTCGAGGGCGTAATGCGCGAAGGGACACGGCTCGACGTCCCCGCGCGCGTTGATGTGCACGGCGCCGTTCGAGACCGCCATGCAGCGCCCGTCCGCGTCGTACTCGTCCGCGGGCAGGTTGATCAGCACGACCGGGTGGCGGCGCCGGAGATGATCGACGCGACCCGCGAACCACCGGCGCTGCTCCGCGTCGGGAACGAGGCCGATCTCGCCACGCCCCGCCGGAATGAATTCATTGAAAAATCCGACCGTGCATCCCCGCTCGACCATCTGCGCGACGAACCCGTCACCCCCCAGCGTGGCGGCACTCTCCCGCGTCACGACGGCGGAAAAACCGAAGGGGATGCGCACACCGGCGAGCAGCCGCATGCAGTCGATCACGCGGTCGTAGACTCCCTCGCCCCGCCGCCCGTCCGTCAGCTCGCGCGTCCCCTCGATGCTCACCACGGGAAAAACATTGCCCGTTCCGGCGAGGCGGGAAGCGATGGCGGTATCGATCAACGTCCCATTCGTCACGGTGAGAAACAGCACGTTCCGGTACCGCTCATACAGATCGATCATCTCCGGCCGCAGATACGGCTCGCCTCCCGTTATAACGATGAAGAATACGCCGAGCTCCGATGCGTCGCGGACGACCGCGTCGATCGTCTCCACCGGCATCTCGCCGTCCGTCGGATGGAAACGGGCGTAACACCCCTTGCATGCGAGGTTGCACCGCGACGTGGGACTGATCGCGATGGCCATCGGCACGTGGAGCCCCTCCTCACGGAGGGCCTTCCTGCGCCGCCGCCTCGATCGCACGAGTCCCGCCTGGAGCCCGCGCGTCCGCCACAGCGTGCGGAGCGCGCCGCTTCCCCACGCCGACGCCATGCGGAGGAGTATACGGGTCAATCCGACTGTGGTATCTCCGGTCCTCATGTCTTAGAGATAAAATCGTGGATGGTCTTGTACTGGCCTGCATCGATGTCGCCGGTTTCGAGCAATGATCCCAGCAGTCGCGTGATCGTGCATACGGAGTGTAGCATGATACCGTGCTTCTCCATGTTCCCGCGTCCGCCCTGCTCGCGGTCGAGGAACACGAGGATGTCCCGGACGATGAGCCCGTTGTTCACAAAAATGTTCACGTGCTCCATCTTGCTCCGCCCGTCCGTGATCACGTCGTCGATGAGGAGGACCCGCTCGCCCGCATCGAACGAACCCTCGACCTGCCGCGCGACCCCGTATCCCTTCGCCTCCCGCCGTGCGAACACCATCGGGTAATCCGCCGCGAGCGAGACGGCGACCGCGATCGGCAGGCCCGTGAAGGGGATACCGGCTATACGGGAAAACTCGAGCCCCGCGCATTTTTCGATATACAGGCCCGCCATCGTTTTCAATATGGAAGGGTGTGAAATGATGCATCGCATGTCGAAATAGAACGGCGAGATGATCCCCGATTTCAGCTTGAACTCGCCCAATTTGATCGCGCCGATTTCGAACAATGATCGGGTGAGCTCATCGAATCCGGGGATCGACGATTCTGGTTGTCGCCTGTCCTTCATGCCGCATCCCTTCATCGGAGATTCATTTCGGGAAACCGGGGCCGGCGATTCTCCTCGATACTCTTCCGGCACGGAAATCGACCATATCATAGATCCGGCGTTTTACCAAACAAATCGGTAATCGCGCGGAACGGCCGGCGGGCGGTGCCCGGCGCGAACGACCGGCACTGAGTGCCCAACGAGCGGTGACCCGTGCGGGACGCCCGGCACGCGGGGCAAGCGCCGCACAACCTACGTCTTCCGCTCCTTTTTCTTGGCGGCGGGGAAGAGGATGTTGTTGAGGATCAGCCGGTAGCCGGGGGAGTTGGGGTAGAGGCCGAGATCGGTCGGCGGATCGCCGACGAAGTGCTGGTAATCCTCCGGATCGTGGCCGCCGAGGAAGGTGAAGGTCCCCATGCCGAAGTTGCCGTGGATGTAACGCACCTCGTCCTTTCCCTCGACCTCGCCCATCACGATGACCTTCGTCTTGAGGAGGCTCCGGCGGTAGCCGGTCGTCTGTCCCATGAATCCCTTGATCACCGAGACATGATTCTGCACGAGCATCGTGGGGACCGGATCGTACTTCGCCGCGAACTCGAACAGGGTGAAGTAATCCCTCGTCTCGCCGCGCTGCGCCGCCGCCGCCGTCATATCGATATCGGAGAACTCGTAGATGTACGGATCCATGATCAGGCGGAACTTCTCGAATGCGAAACACTTTTTATAATCGAGCCGGTCGTTGCAGTTCGGTGTCGTGCCGTCGTGGTCATACTCGCGCGGCGCGATATCGATCCCCTCGGCGGCGAGGGCGATGTCGATCGAATCGGTGGCGGAGCACATCGCGAAGAGGAATCCACCCGCGCGCACGTACTCCTTGATCGCCCGGGCGACGGCCTTCTTCTCTTCCGACACCTTGTCGAACCCGAGGGAGGCGGCTATTTTCTCGAAGAGGATCTGCTGCTGGATGTACCACTCGGCATGGCGGAATCCCGCGTAGAACTTGCCGTACTGGCCGGTGAAATCCTCATGATGGAGGTGGAGCCAGTCGTAGCGGGAGAGCTCCCCGCGCAGCACCTCGCCGTCGTAGATGATCTTGTACGGGATACCGGCGTAATCGAGCGCCATCATGACCGCATCGTCCCACGGCTGCTTGTTCGGCGGCGCGTAGATCGCGATCTTCGGCGCCTTCTCGAGGAGAACGATCTCCATGTTTCCCTGCTCGATCTCTCCGAGGATCGAGGTGACGTCGGCGCCGCCGACGCGCTCGATCGTCACCCCCCGCGCCTGCGCCTCGAGCGCGAAATCGGGGCGGTCGGGCAGGAGAAACGATCCGCTCCGGTAGTTCAGGAGCCAGCGCACATTCTCTCCCGCTTCGAGAACATGGTAGGCGAATCCATAGGCCTTGAGGTGATTGCTCTGGGAGAGATCCATCGGAACGAGGAGCTCGGCCCGGGCGGGAACGGCCGCCGGCAGGGCACACGCGACTGCGAGCGCGATGATCGCGACAATGGCGCAGGTGCGCCGCTTTGCCGCGGTGGGTGCTGCGGGTATCGCACCGGATGCCCCGCGCAGAGCACTGGATATGCCGCGCACGACGGTGGGCACCGCGCGAATCGCGCCGGATATTACTCGTGCTGCCTCGCGCATCGCATCGAAAACCTCGCGCATCGCTACTCCTCCCCCGTCGATTTCCTGAGCGCCATGTAACGCGTCCGGACGCGCTCGAGGAACGGATCGTCGGGATAGCGCGCCATGATCTGCTTGAATCGCTTCTCCGCCTCCCCGGGCTGGGCCTCCATGAGAAGCAACCCGGTCCGCTCGAGAGCGCGCGGGGCAAGCTCGCTCAGGGGGTAGCTCTCGGCGAGGCGCGTGAACGTATCCACCGCCCGCTCCGGGTGCCCCGCGGATTCCTCGTATTCCGCCCGGAGAAAGAGGGCCCGCGGAGCGAGCACCGACGCGGCGTGTCGCTCATCGAGCACCACGAGGGTATCGATCGCCGCGGCGAACTCCCCCCGTTCGCCGGCGAGCAGCGCCGCACGGTAGAGATCGATCGCTCCCGTTCCCTCGTTCAATGCCGCCTTCGTCATCATCGCCGTCTCGAGGGCATCATTCGCCCATCTGTTTTCGGGATGCTTCTCGGCGAGCCCGGACAGTATCTCGATCGACTCACCGTAATTCCTCTCGAAGAAGGCGAGCCTCCCCAAACCGTAACGGGCGAGTACGGCATTCGCCGAGTCGGGGGTCACGGCGAGGACATCCAGCCAGGCCTTGGCCCGTTTCCAGTCTCCCGATGCGAGGAGGGCGCGTACGCGCAGCTCCTCGACCCGGTAACGCTGTTCCTTTCCGCGCCATCGCACCCGGTCGAGCGTGAGGAGTGCGAGCTCGGGAGACCGGAGCCCCTCGAGCTGGACGATCGCCTTCGCGAGCAGGGCCCTCTCGACGTAGGCCGCACCGTGCGGATGCGCAATCGCCTCGTCCAACAGCGCGATCACGTCCTCCACGCGTGCGCCGCCGGGTATCCCCAGCTCGCGGGCCCGCCCCCACCGGTACTGGGCCGCGATCAGCAGCACGCCGGGAGCGATCGGCGAATCGCCGTACCGATCGAGAAAGCCGTCGAGCGCGCTATCGAAAAAATCACGGAACGCTTGATCGGACGCCCGCCGGTCCATCCCGGCAAGGGCGCCGAGGAAGGAGTAGAACTCCTGGGCATCGAGCGCGGGCGAACCGGTCCCGGCGAGAAAATCCAGGGCCTCTTCGTAACTCGACGCCTCGACGAGCAGCAGCGCCTCGAGCAGCCTGAAGAACCGCGCATGTCTACCCGTGGCTCCGGCCGCGGAATCGACCGCGGCGATAAAGGAGGGCGGCGCACCCGCATCGCGAAAGATCTCGGAGAGAAAATCCGCGTGCTCGATCCTCGGCTCGCGCATCGCGCCGAGGTAGGCAAGCCCCTCGAGGAACGCCGCACCGGGCCGTTCGAGCAGCCGTTCGAGGCGCATGATCTCCCTGGTATAGGGGAGGAAATGCTGTTCGAACCGTCGCCCCCGCCGGTACGTGCGCAGCGCCTCCTCGTACATGCCGGCATCCTGTTCGAGCCTGGCCACCGCACCGTAGTTGCCGCCCTGTTTCTCGTCATCGCCGAGCATCCGCTCCCAGACCTCGACCGCCTTCTCCTTTTGACCGAGGTCGAGGTACGCGTACCCGAGATCGCGCATGAAGGAGAAATTTTCCGGGTCCGACCGGAGCCGTCCCTCAAGGAGATTCACCGCGTCCCGGGGCCGGCCGGTTCTGAGGTAGCACACCGAGAGGAGCTCCGCGGCCGCGCCGATCCTCGGATAGGCCACGCAGAGATGCTCGAGGCCGGGTATCGCCTCCTCGTACCGCCTCTCGTTGATCAGCCTGCTCGCCCGGTCGAGTTCGATGGACAGATCGATCTCCCTCTTGATATTGCCGTGCTGTGTATCGGCCCGTTCCTTCGGCGCCGCTCGCGCGGTGGCCTCCTCGACGCCCGCCGGGGCCCGGGCGGCGGCACGCGCCCCGTCCGCCGCACGAGCGGGCCGGTGCAACGCGGGACAGAGACACAGCACGAGTACCACAACGGCGCGCAACATCACCGCACTCCTTCCCGTACCTGTTTCGAAAGGGCCCTGAAGTAGAGGTGTATCAGCTCCTCGTACTCCTCCGGACCTTTTTCCTGCATACCGCGCCGTATCATCTCGAGGAGCACCTCGATGTCATCGCCCGATGCATCGAGCGTTCCGGGGTCGAGGGCACGGAGATCATCCGCCGTGGCGCTCACGCGCTCGCGCTTGTAGTCCCGGCGCTGCACGGAGCGCTGCGATTCGAGCATCCTGCTGAGAATCCGCTCCTCCCGCCCGAGAAGCTCGTCATCCAGCCCGCCCCGCTCGAGCCGCTTCGCCACCTCTTCCATCTCACCGGCGACATCGTCGAGCCGGCCGAGCAGTTCGCCGGAGCCGGCGCTCTCCTCGGCAATCCGCTCGAGCAGCTCCTGCGTCCGCCGCTGCTCCGCCGCGATGCGCGCCATGCCCGCACGCTCTTCCATCGACCACCCCTTCGGATCGCCCTGGCCGAACATCTGCCTGAGCCGCTGATCGATCGACATCTGCTTCTCGAGCATCATCTTCATCTGGCTGCCTGCGCTCCCGCCGGAGCTGCCGCTTGAGGCGGTCGAACGCAGAAGCTCGACCGCCGCCAGGTTCATCCCGCGGTATGCCATTCCCGCGGCGTTCGCCGCATCGCCGAATTTCTTCTGCTCGATACCCTCAAGGACGTGATCGATCTCGGCGAGCGCCACGCCGAGGTGCTGAAATACGCCGCCGCGGATCATCATCGTGCGCCGGGCGAGCCGGTACAGGTCCTCGACGATCGTGCGCGCCGCCTGTTTGAGGACGAGCTGGTCCGTTATCAGCCCGCTCCGGTCCGATTCACCGTCGCCCCCGCGTACGTCCGCGATCAGATCCTCCTCCAGCTTCGAGGCCGTCACCAGTTCCCTCGTCAACCGTTCGACGGCCTCGATCACCTCGTGTTCGATCGCCATCGACATGCACATCTGGCACCGGCTGAGTGACGTGTACAGGCTCAGCATCTGCTCCATCGCGCCGCCCTGTGTGCACTGCGCCTCCTCCTGCTTGCCCTCCTCGATCTGGCCGGCCGCCTTGCGCATCGCCGCCTCGAGAGAGGGCTCTCCCATCTTCCGCACGATCTGCTCCATATCGGACTGGAGCAACGAATCCTGCTCCTTCCCGGCGAATGCGGAGAGGTCATTCTCGAAACGGTCCACCTCGTCTCCCAGCTTCTCCTGCCGCCCGGCGACATCCTGCCGGTCCCCCGCCGCGGTCGAGTCCCGCACGGCCCGCTGCTCCGCGAGCATCTCCTCCATGCGGCGAACGAGCTCCTCCATCTTTTCCTCTTTCAAAACCTGTTCGAGCAGCTCGATCGTCCGGTCGAGGCGCTTCGCCAGTTCATCGGCGTCCATCTCGATATCCTTCATCGCGCGCATCATCTCATCCTCGGGCACGTCGCCGAGCATCCGGTTGAACCGCTCGATCGCCTCACGCAGCTCGACACTCTCGATCCTGTTGAGCAGGCGCTGGATCTCCTCCAGCTTGCCGCCGATATCCTGTGTCGTCATGCGGTTGCTCTCGAGCTGCCGGAGGGTCTGATCGAGCTGCTCCGCCGCCTCGCGGATCTTCTCCTGCAATTCCCGCTGCTTCTCCAGGATCTCCTTGCCCTCCTGGCGTTTGCTCCAGTCGAATGTCCCGTCCGCCTTGAGATCCTCGGAGAGGGACTGGAGGCGCTCGGTGA
The DNA here is from genome assembly GCA_035529435.1 of Patescibacteria group bacterium. Classification (GTDB taxonomy): domain Bacteria; phylum Krumholzibacteriota; class Krumholzibacteriia; order Krumholzibacteriales; family Krumholzibacteriaceae; genus DATKWS01. The sequence continues at coordinate 10,168 of DATKWS010000012.1, read as the reverse complement.
TCTCGCGGCCCTCCTCGAGCACCTCGTCCATCCCCTGGCGCTGCTCGGCCTCATCGCGCCGCATATCGGCATAGATCTGCGAGAGGGAGGGAACGATAAGCCGCCGCGTCTCGGTGCGCGCGTGTCCCGGTCCTGTCGCATCGTTGGCGTCGTACGCTTCCACGTAGTAGAGAATCATATCGCCCGGCTGCACGCTGGCGTCCTCGAGGGACCATTCGTATACTCCCTCGATCTCGCGCAGCGGCCGAGCGCCCGCCGGCATCAAGGATACCGAATGATACGTTTTATCCTTCCTGTCGCGCGTGAAACGCAGATCGATACTCGCCAGCCCGTAATCATCGGCTGCGCGATACAGGAGCGTGATCGCGAGCGAACGGGGCAGCAGCGCCTCGTCCTCAGGGGCGAGGAGCTCGACGATCGGATCGCGGTCATCCAGCGCAACGATGGGGAATGAGATGCCCCCCTCGCTGGCGAGCCCCATCGAATCCCGCACCTCGACGGTGAAGGTGTCATCCCCCGATATAGAAAAGGCGGCGGTGAAACCGCCGGGGGACGGCGCCAGCGGCACCGGCTCCCGCCCCCGGAACACGACCGCTCCCTCGCGGAGCGGCTTGCTCGTCTCGCCGCGTAGCGTCACACGGGTGCCCGCGAGCGCCACCACACGTCCTGCAAGGGTCTCGACCGTTTCGGGTGCAGCCTGCGTGTAGGGGGGAGCATCGAGAAGAGCACTGATGCGATTGATCACGGGCCGGTGCATGACCGTCACGCTCCGGCTCGCCGTGCGCGCATGTTCGGTCTCGAAATAGTACCGGAAGTCTTCCCTGACATCGTTGAAGGCGCGGCGGTATGCGGCGACGTTCATGCCGTCGACCATCGCGGTTTCGGCCTCGAGCTGAATCTTCCGCCAAACATCGGGGATCGAGCTCACCCGCAGCGTCACCTCCCCCGTGGCGGAGCCGAAGGTGAACGCTTCCGCCTTCACCGTCCCACCCTCGAGAACGGCCCGGTCGCTGGATACGACATGGAGATTGACGCCGGAGGGACTGCGGAAGTATATGAGTGGATCCGAGACGGCGGCAATCGCCCGCCCCGCTTCCCCTCCCTGAAAAGCGACCTGGACGGCGAGGAGGCACGCGAGACAGAACGCGGCGACGATCCACGCCGGCCTCCCCGCATCCGCGAACAGCGCCACGGAATTCGCGTTCCGGAGCGCCGCAGATGCACGCCTGATCGTTTCCCCCATCAGGTAGGGAGAATACGCCCCCAGCCGGTCACCGGCCTCGGAGAACTCGAGGGCCGCGGTGAAGAGACCGCCCCGCTCCATCCGCGCTCCGAGATCATGGGTGAGCCGGATGCGGTTCCTCACCGGCAGCAGGCGCATCAGGGCGCCGAACAGGAACGTGGCGGCGAGCCCGCTCCAGAACAGAACGAACGTGACGAGTGGAAGCAGGCGCCAGCCGGGAACGAGTGCGTGCAGTGCGACGGCGATCGAAAGGAGCGCCAGGCCCGTGGCGAGGACCACGGAGACCGCCCCGCGGGCGAGGTAGGCGCGGCGCGCGGCGGCGAGCGAGCCGAGCATGTTCCGCAGCTCCTGCCTGCCGACATCCCGGTCCATTTCGCCGTGCCGCTTCGCGTTCGAGTTACCTTCGTTCGGATTCATCCCGCCGCATTCCTCCCACCGGTTTCATCCTCCCGATCATATCACCCCGCCCGCATTCCGCAGCATGCAGAATCCCGCCGTCACTGCGTCAGGGCGTAGTAGAGGACATTCACCGCCATGCGGATCGCCTGCTCACGTTTCTCCGGCGGATCGCCGTGCACGTCGGGGTCCTCGAGGCCGTCGCCGATATCGCTCTCGTAGGTGTAGAAGATCACGAGCCGGTCCCCGTCGAAGACGCCGAGTCCCTGCGGGGGTTTTCCATCATGCTCATGTATCTTCGGCGGGCCGTCGAGATCGTATACCGCGTGGTAGATAGGGTGACCGAAGGGAACGGGCACGAGCCGGCGCTCCGGGAACAGTTCCGTCACCATCGCCCGGAAGGACCGGTCCATACCGTAGTTGTCGTCCGCATAGAGAAAACCGCCGCCGAGCAGGTGCCGCCTGAGCAGGGACAGCTCCTCGCCGGTAAACCGGATATTCCCGTGCCCCGTCATGTAGAGAAACGGGTACGCGAAGAGATCCTGTTCCCCGAGCTCCAGCACCTTTTCCGTTTCGGCCGTCGGTATGCCGGTGCGCGTTCCGAACTCGCGCAGCAGATTGGGGAGTGACGATGGATCGCTGTACCAGTCGCCGCCGCCCCCGTACTTCACGCGCGCGATCCTGACACGCACATCCCCCAGGGCACTCCGTCGTTCACGCATTACATCGGTATCGGCGCCTCCCCCGGGGGGCACCTGCACGTGCTGCGCCGCGGCCCACCGCGACGATCCGGACACGGCGAGCAGCGCCACAAACAGCACCGCCGCGCCGCGGGATGCGTGCCTCCTGATCATACGAATCATGCGCATCTCTCTCGTAGTATATACAGACGACACCGGCGAACGCCAGCGGATGCATTTCACCGGCAGCGCCTATCCGCCGGACGGCAACGTTACAATGGCTTGTACACCCCGCACGTCGCTCCTGTTCCGCAGCCGGATGTCACCGTCCATCCCGCGCACCAGACCCTGGCATATCGCGAGGCCGAGACCGGTCCCGTTCGTCTTGGTGGAGAAGTAGGGCTCGAACAGCCGCTCCCGCACATCGGCGGGGAGACCCGCGCCGGTATCCTCGATCACCACCTCGACCGCCCCGCCCGCCCGGCGGGTGCGCACGGTGACCGTTCCACCATCGGGCATCGCCTCGAGCGCATTCTCCATCACATTCACCAGCACCTTCCGCAATCCCTCCCGATCGGCGACGGCCGCCGGCGCCTCCCCCGGCTCGTAGACGATCTCAATCCCCGCGGCGCCACGGTACGACGTGACGAGCTCCGAGAGGAACGGATCGAGCGGTACGACCTCCGGGCGCAGCCGTGTGACGCGCCCGAAGCTCGAAAATTCCGATGAGATGCGGCGGAGGATTTCGGTTTGCTGGATGACCGTTTCGACGCCGCTCTCGAATATCTCGCCGAATTCCGCGCTGCCCTCGCGGTACGCCCGCCGCATCAACTGGGCGGAGAGCTTGATCGGCGTCAGCGGATTCTTGACCTCGTGCGCTATCTGGCGGGCCATCTCGATCCAGGCGGACAGCTTCTTGGAGCGGATCAGCTCGGTGAGATCGTCGAAGACGATCACGGTCCCGAGCCGCTCGCCCTTCTCCTCGAGGCCCGTCAGGACGGCCTTGATCGTGCGCCGGCGCTCGCCGGCGTGCAGGTCGACCTCGCGTTCGCGGATCCCTCCCTCCTCGGAGAACAGTGCGAAGAGGGGCGCAAGCCCTTCATGGGCGATCTCGCCCGGCTTTCTGCCGACCACCTCGCCCCTATCGAGTCCGAGGATGCGCTCGCCGGAAGGATTCAGAGTGATGATCGTTCCATCGCGGTCGATCGCAATGACCCCCGTGGCGACATTATCGAGAACCGCCGCGAGGTATCGCTGCCGCTCGAGCAGATCGCGCCTCGCTTCCTGGAGGGCCGCCGTCATGGTGTTGAACGAACCGACGAGCTCGCCGATCTCGTCCGGCGCCTTCGACTCGAGCTTGAATCCCAGGTCGCCGCTGATGATCCGCCGCGTGCCCCCGATCAGCGCCGCCACCGGCGTGAAAATTTTTCCCGCAAGGAATACACCGATCGCGACCGTTGCAGCGAAGAGGAGCGCCAGGAGGCCGAGCATCAATGAAGACGATTTCAGCACTTCCCTCTTGATGAGGGACGGCTGGTAGAGCATCGGCACGGACAGGACGCCGCTCTCGCCGTGAGTGATTGAAACGAGGGGTGCACTGGCGACCTGGTAGGAGTAATCACCGAGCTTCGCCTCCTGCACGATCGTACGGCTTCCCATCAGCGCGATATCGGCGAAGACGGCCGGCGCAACGATCGGCTCGATGAATCCGCCGATGAACAGTTCCCGCTCGCTCGAGGCGCGCAGGAGCCCGTCGAAGTATATATTGATGTCCGTCCCGATCACATCGGTAATACCGTGGAGAAACTGATCGTCGAGCCTCCGCCGGTAGTAGAGGTATCCCCCGGCGGCACCGGCATGCACCGTCTCCCCGGACACATCGGCGGCACCGGCACCCGCCGTCTCCCCGGATCGTACGGAGTCCACCGCCGTACCGGAGGTCCCCGCCCCCCCGGAAACCGGCAGCGCAATGACGACACCGCCGTACAGGTGGGGCGGCTCGAACGTGATCGTACCCCGGTGGATATTCGCTTCGCTCAGCAGCAACCGTACCTCATCATCGGAGAAATCGCTCATGCCCTCATCGAGCAGGAGCTTTCCCGCACCGTCGAACAGGGTGAAGTACGCCGACTCGTTCAGGGCAACATCCCTGACGCGTGCATCGCGATCGCCCCCGAGGATCTCCCGCAAGTACTGGCTCCCCGCGAACGATTCGGCCTCGGCGCGAATCGAGTATTCGATCAGGGAAGCCGCCTCGCGAACCCCTTCGATTGCCACCCGCTCCCCTTCCCGCTGAAACGACCGCTGAATGAACCTGCCCGAGAATCCGCCGATGATCAGGACGGGGAGTATCGAGACGACGAGGAACGAAAGAAGAATCTTCTCCCGGAAACCCAGCCGCCCACCGAGCGAGACCGCCGGAATGACGCTCCCGAGCACGGGCAGCCGGCGCAGGACGACGAGCGCGACCAGCGAAAGGGCGGTGAGGATTACATCGAGCGAGACGACGGTCGCCCACATGAGCAGGCTCTCGACCACCCCGGCGATCCGGTAGCCCACGAGGTACCCTGCCCCCCGGGGCCCCGTCTCGAGAACGCAGTTGTACCGTTCCCTGTCCAGGTTCAGGATGAACCACGAATCCCCGCTACCGGGGAGGCGCGTCCCCGACGCGAGGAGCGGCAGAGAGGATTCGACCACGCGCCGGTCCCTCACACGGGCGACGAGGAGATTTTCCGGCTCGTCGACACGCGGGGCCAGGGCACCCGGCTCGATGTTCTGGAGAATCTCGGGAGCGAGGGGTCCCGTCCGCGCGAGCAGCTCGGTGTTCTCGAAGAAATAGGGAACCGTTATCACGACCGCGCCGACCTCCTGGCCGCGAAGACCGTACACCGGCGCAATGCCCCGGTAGTAGTAAACGGCGCCGATACTCGTCTCCATCCTGCCGCTCCGTACCACCGGTTTGCCCTCGAGACCCATGATCGAATCGCCGAGCGGCGGCGTCCTGAATGGGATACCGACCTCGAAATGCGAAAAATTGCGCTCCTTTGCATCGTAGGTGTCGATGATACACGAGAGGTTGAAACGGCTGAACGAGCTCTCCGCCCAGATCTCGAATGCGGCCGATTCCTTTCTCGAGAATATCTTCGAGACGATCCCTCGGTCGCGTGAGATCTCCTGGCACACGTCGGGAAGAACGACCTCGAGCCAGTTGTCCTCGGGGTGGTTGAAATCGCCGGCCTTCTCGAGGACACGGCTCTCCCTCAGCTCGGTGTACCGCATGGACGCCACATCGAAGATCACGAGCGTACATATCAGTACGAGGAAAAACGACGAGAGTACGATCGAGACGATCTCCTCCTTCCTCAGGAGCGGAAATATCTTCGCCGAGAGAAAGAGCAGCGCCGCGGCCGCAGCGAGGAGCAGCCAGTGCGGGCGCATCGCGGCGGCCAGGATCGCGAGGGCGGCGATCGATGCGAGAAACGCCTCGCGCCGTCCTCCCGATCCCCACACGAGCACGAGCCTGGCGATAAAGAGAAATGCGATAAAGAAGGCCGACACCATGAACAGCATGGCGAGGTGGAGTGAAATGACCGGCAGCGAGAGGTACTGGACATCGAGCCCGAGAAGGCGCGGGTTGGCATTCAGAACGACGCGGGAAACGATTCTCTCCGCGAGCAGCATCACCCCGCCGAGCAGCACGCCGAGGAGCGCGGCCTTGACCACAAACCGCAGCCCGTGGAACGCCCCCTCTCCCGCCAGCGCCTTCTCGAGGCGCGCGGGGTAATAGGTGCGGAACGCCTTGATCGAACCGAACACAAGTATCAGCGCGAAGAGCGCCGTTACGAGAAAATCCCCCGTCGTGCGCATCAATCCGAACGGCGCCTCGTCCGCGAAGAAACCGGGATCGAAGAGGCTCGTTCCGAACAGCGCGCTCGGCAGGTCCAGGCGCAGCAGCAGGAAGCGGATCAGGAAGAGGAAGCCCATCAGCATACAGAGCCTCCGCAGCAATGTCTTCCCCCGCTCCCCCCCGCGCGCCCCACGTTTTGCGTACCGCCGGTACATCCAGAGCGCAATGGCCGCCACGATCAACGTCACGGTGAAACCGCCCCACAGGACGCGCCGCCCTTCCCGTTTCTCGAGAACGGAGGCGAAGGGAACGCCGAGGACCTTGAGATACGCGATCGGCAGCCCGGTGAACGCCTTCACGACACCGCTCACCACGACGCCCGTCCCCGGATCGTAGTCGACCCGTGTACGGAGTGTATCGAGCCGTTCGTCGGCCCATCGCATCTCACCGCGGTGTTCCCCCATCGAGAAGCTGAACTGGATCTCTCTCCCGTACCGTTCGCTCAACGCCTCACCGAGACTCGTGCTCCGCAGGAATTGATTGTTGATCCGGTAATTGACCTCGAGCGGAATATCGACGACGACCCTGTTGCCACCGGGGCACGGCATGTTGTTCACGAGCAGGGTGTACATTCTCGAACGGCTCGTGAACACCCGTGCCTCATAGTCGCCGCGCGGCACATCCCGCACGTACCGGGGGCGCCCCCCCCACGCGGTACGCCCGCTCACCGAGCTGAAAACCTGAATGCCGACCTCGTGGAAGGGAAACAGTCCCGCACCGAACTCACCCGCGAGCGAATCGATCCGGTGCACCAGCGCGGCGCGCTCCGGCACATCCATCCCGTCGATGTTGCGCGTACCGATTATACGGGAAACGCCGGCGCCCAGCTCCCGTCCCACGGCCTCCAGCTCGCCGATCCGCACCTCGGCCTTCAGGTAAATCGCTTCGAGCTTCCCCGCCTCATCGGCCCGCCATTCCTGTTCGTCTGGAGTGACCGGGGCCGCAAGGATCAGCAGGCCGAAGAGAAGGGCCAGCGGTATCAGCGGCACCGGTGATATGGCGCGTACCGGCTCGAGCACACCTTCCTCACCGCCATCACCCTTTCCCTCGACGATATCCGCAAGCGTACGCGGATACCATCGATCCCGTGCCGCCGCAGCGCCGGGAGGAGCCGCGACGGTCCGCCCCGGCTGGGGAATGAAAATGAAAACGATGAATCCCCCATCGAGGAGAAGAAACATCAACCAGAGAGGAGTGGGCAGGGTCAGCCGGTTCAACGAAAGGAGTGAAATGAAGAATATGATCGACCCGAGGAGGAATACCCAGAGGCCGGCATAGAACACCTTATGCTCTTTAACGCTACGCACACCTTGAAGGCTCCCGGAGGTCACCTCGTCGTTTTGATCTCATCCACAACCCAGACCTCCCCATCGTTCCTCAGAGTCACGTACACCTTGTCCTGATAGATTTTCCCGTTCCGGTTGTTCCGGTAACTGCGGTGCGCGATCCCGTACACCCGTCCCTCGGGCTTGTCGAGGTTGTGGTACTTCACGAAGTTGAACTTCGTGTGCGTGTAGGTCTTGAACATCTGTTTGAACAGGTAGTGCACCTGCGGACGGCTGAAGTACCCTCCCCTCTGTCCGATCCCCATGACATTGACAAACACCTTGCCCTCACCGGCAAAGCGCGAGAGGGAAGCGGCGTCCTCGCCCACCCATGCATTCTCGATTCCCTTGAAGGTGGCGAGCGGCGATTGCTTGAGCGCGGATTCCTGCCGCTTGCTCCTGCCTTTGATCACTTCCTGCCCCGCGGCATCCGAGATCATGACGGCGGCGGCGAAGAGCGCAATCCAGAAGATGCCGGTAACTTTCGCAATTCTCATAATGCGGCCTGCCTCGTAACGGATTCCTGTTTTAATGCAGCGGGCTCGTCTCGCTCACCCGACCGTGCCGTATATGCCACGATCCCCGGGAAGAACCGTTCCTCCCGTCGAGAGCGTACTCCATCATCCAGTATATAAACGCAAAGGACATGCCATAAAAGTGTGTTGAAAATACGTGCGTTACGGCGACTCTGCAGTCAAAGCTGTCCTCTTTTGGAGAATGGCGTCCCTGAAAAAGGACAATTTACCGCCAGCTCCGGTAGATGAATATTCCGAGGATAGCGAGTCCGAGGGCGAACTTTACCAGCATGGCGCTGATCTTCCCGATGAAGGCAAAGAAGCCGGTCCGGAGTGCCCGGTCGAGTGATCTGTAGTAGACGTATTCAAAGAGGACCGCCCCGGCGAAGGCCCCGAGCAATCCGAAAATGATACTCCCGACAAAGGGAATAATGGCCGATCCGCCGATCGCCCCGGCAAGCCCGCCGACGAAGGCTCCGAGCACTCCCCATTTCGTCGCCCCCTTGTGGGCGACATAGACCAGCCCGAGAACCGATTCGATGACCTCGCCGGCAACGGCGATGCCCGCCATGACGATGAGCAGTACCCATCCCACCGTCGAGAACCCGGTCGCGATGTCGAAGATGAGAATCGCGACGAGGGCTATCCAGCTCCCCGGCACGCCGAGAAAGATCAGAAGATTGAAGGCAAAGAGAACGATATAGAAGAAAACGAGCCCTATGTGTTGAAGAACGGCGACCACTACCGGGCTCCGGATGATGCCTGGATCGTTCGTTCACACCGCGCGGCACGATGGGGATCGTTCACCGGCGTTACCGTCCCCTCCTGGCCCTCCTGCGCGCGGCGATCCGATTCTCCCACTCGATCAGTATCGGACTTGCGACGAATATACTCGAGTAGGTTCCCACGATGATACCGATCAGAAGGGCGAACGCGAAATCGTGTATGACCTCGCCGCCTATGAAGAACAGGAACAGCACCACGATCAATGTGGTCAACGAGGTGATGATCGTCCGGCTGAGAGATTCGTTGACCGATATGTCGATCATCGACTCGTACGACTGCCGCCGGCGCAGATTGTAGTTCTCGCGGATCCGGTCGAAGACGACGATCGTGTCGTTGAGTGAATACCCGACGATGGTGAGAAACGCGGCGATGACGGCGATCGATATCTCCTTGTTCATCAGCGAGAAGATGCCGAGCGTGACAAGCACATCATGTATCAGGGCGATGATCGCCCCGATGGCGAACTTGAACTCGAAGCGCCAGCTGATGTAGGCGAGGATGCCGAAGAGGGAGATCACGATAGCCGCCCACACGCGGTTCTTGAGCTCGGCCCCGATCTTGGGTCCGACCGACTCGGTGCGGCGCACCTCTATCGTTCGCTCAGGAAATCCCTTCTGGATCGCGCTGTTGAGCATTTCCGCCGCCTTCGCCTGCACGCCGAGGAGCGGAAGCCTGAAGGCGACGCGGCCGGCCGCCTCCTCCGTCGCCGATATGATACCGACGCCGTGTTGCTTGATATTCTCCTGCAGTTCTTCGAGCGGGGGAATGGAGTCGGCCTCGGCCACGACCAGGTTGCCCCCCTCGAATCCGGATGAGAAATCGGGAGGCAACTCCCGCACGGAGGCGACGTGCCAGTTTCTATCGGGCATTATCGCGACGAGTGCCTCGAGCAGTTTCTCGGACGCGTAATCCGTCTCGCTCACCTTTTCGATCTTGATCAGGTACTCGTTCGGCTCGCCGAAGCGCTGAATCTCGCTCCCCTCGTATCCCGCACCCTCGACGATACCGCGCAGGTCCCCGATCGGCACCGGCTCGTCGAACCGCACCTGCACGATCGTTCCACCCTCGAAATCGATACTCAGGTCGGGGCCGCCCTTCACGAGGAGCGACACGAGTCCCACCAGAATCAGCGCGAGAGAAATAATGAACGCCTTGTTCCTGAACCGTACAAACTCGATATGCGTCTCACCGAAAAACTGCATAGAATCTCCTTACATCGATTTTTTCACTGTATCGCTCATACGTGCGGCGCGGCGGACTTTTCATATTGCCGCGCGGCGCGCTAGATACTCAGGGTCTTTACCCGACCGCTTCTC
>DATKWS010000011.1:0-11064 GCA_035529435.1 Patescibacteria group bacterium | reverse complement strand
ATGATCATCGTCTCGCGTCCCTCGATCCCCGTTTCAGTGTTCTCGTCGGCATCGAAGAAACAGCCGTGGTATACGAGCTGCGCGGACGCCGTGTGATCGAGCATGTCTTCCAGACCCTCGCCGCATACAAAGGCGAAATCGACGTGATGCGTCTGTCCGGGTTCGAGAAAGAACGGGCCGACCGCGACGAGTATCTTGTAATCGTTGGCGGTCGTGCTGTTCTTGTCCTTTCTGCCCGATGAAAGCACCTCGTACCGTTCGTAATCATTGGTCGGCTCGCCGCCGTGTTCGAACGGCTGCAGGCCGCGAAAGATCCTGAACGTACTGAGACGGCAGCTGCGGGTGCCCGGTTCGAGGTACCACTGGTAATCATATCCCTTGGCAGAGCCGTAGTATATCCACACGGGATACCCCATCAGGGCTATGCCGAAGTAGCCCGGCGTCCTTCCGTTGTCGCCGTCATTGTCGTACACGTACCCGATGCGCACATCGACGGGAACTTCGGCTTCATTCTTCTGGACGCACCAGATGCCCTCGAAAGAACCCACCTGGTCGTCCATGTGGTAACTGCCGTACTCGCGGGGGCCCGCGTCGACATCGGCGTATATCCCGATGTAGACTCCATTCAGGTAATTTGCGCTGGCGTTCTTCACGTAGTAGCGGACGCCGATGAAATCGTTCAGGCCGTCTTCACCCCACTGGAAGCTTTCCTGGCGGATCTCGATTCCCATCGGGGTGTGCTCGGGGAAGACCTGTCGGGCGGCGATCTGGTCGTCGGTATAGAAGCAGCAAAACATCTGTTTGCCGATCGCCTGGAAATCCTCGTCGATCCGGCCGTCCATGTCGTCGTCCCATCCATTCAGCCAGTCTTCATTGTAAAGGGTGTCCAGGTCGTCGTTCGACGGTCCCGGTGGCCGGTCGCCCCCGAACATGCCCTCCGCCGCCACGTAGATTTCGCCGCGCGGATCCTGCGGAGGGTAGAACTCCGTTTCGGGGTATCCGGTCGAGACGGACGGAATTCCCTGGTTGATCGCGCCGACCCAGATACCCGCCGCGTAGAGGTAATCGATTCCCGAACCGGCGGGCCACTGAGCGGAGGGTTGATCGGCCATCGGGTAGCGGCTTTTCGGCAGCGAGCCGAAGAATCCCCAGTTGGTGACGTTCATCTGGAGGTTGCCCACGTTGTGTACGTAGCTGCCGTCGACCACGGGTCCGTGGGTGGTCGGTTCTTCCTGTATGTAGAGATGTGCGGCTCGATCGGTCGGCTCCGCTACAAGCAGGGTGAGAAACAGGGTGAGAATGCACAGAGAGCTTGCCGACGCAAGCCAAGCGACGCGGTATCTTGAAAGTGCCATGACACCTCACTCCGGCTTCGCGGGCTCTTTAACAACAGGCGTGGGCATGGTTTACGTTTGATCTCCAATAAGTATAGCATCTGGCCCCGCATGTTTCCAGTACTAAATTCGTCATTCTGAACAGGTTTCCTCCCTGTGCGTACCATCCCGCGGGAGTGTACGATCCCGCGCGCCGCCGCCGGCACGCCCGATATTCTTGCGGCGATGTTTACGGCTCCCTCAGGATGTTCCACTCCCTGAATATAACGTTGGCAAGGGAGTCCACCTCCTCGCGATCGAAAAACCACAGGGGCATCCCGAAGTGTACGCTCGGGGCGGCGACGGCCCCCGGCGCCTCCGACTGCACCTCCGCGTACTTGGTCGACCAAAACGCGATGACCGCGTCGTTGATGGGGGAGCGGGTGTTGCGCGCCTTCATGCGGTACATCGGATGAAAGCAGGACCGGGATTTCAGATCGTTTCTCCGCATCCAGTAGGCGGGGTCGTAGAGCTCGATGTAGTGGAAGCTGCGGACCATCGGGTCGAAGAACTTGCCGGGTTCGGTGACCTTTTCCCAGAGATGGAGCGCCCCGGGGAGATCGGGATGCGACGCCGTGACAAAATCGCGCGTGTCCACGATCGCGTGCATCATGGCGTCGTAATCGAGGCGTCGCATCGGCATGTCGGTCTCTTGCCTGAATACGCCGTACGCCTTGTCGAGCATCGAGACGCAATAATCGCGGTACGGGAAGTAATTGACTCCCGTCGTATCCTGGCAGCCGGATCCCGGTCCTGTTCTCCGTTCGCACTTGAGGTAGACGGGAAAAACCAGGCGCCAGATGTTTGCCGCCAGTCCTCCATCACGGTCCGCTTTCCCCACCGTCCAGAGATGCCCGCCGAAGCTCAGGTAGTAGGAGAGTATATTGTATTTGATGTTGGAGACGGCGCCTCCCACGTTCTGCTCCGAGGTGTATCGCATGAGCCTCATCCAGGTGTTGAAGTCCCCCCGCGCGGCGCAGTATGACCAGATGATATTTTTATACCGCCACATCTCGTGGATGCTGGGCGCTGTGAAGAAGTGCTCGGCTGTGTCATAAACATCCGTGTCCGGGTTGAATCCGTCCACGCGCGAGCAGATGTCGATCCAGAATTGATCGTGCTGGCTCTCCGTCGGCATCATGTAGTTGATCTGTATGAATTCGTCGTTGGAGAGGAAATCGTCGACCCAGAGGAGGTTCCGGTCCATCACGAGCGGGACCACGTTGATCTCGATCTTGCCGATCGTCTGCGTGCCGATGTTGTCCAGCGCCTCGATGTAGAGGGAATGGATTCCCGAGTAGAAACGTTTCTCCGGCGCCGCCTTGTGGAAGGGACTCGGTTCGACGTCCCAATCGGTGGGTTCGGCGAGATCCTTGATGTCCCAGCCGTAGCGGTAGGTCGAGACGGTGCCGCCGTATTCGCTCGCGTCACCCTCCCAGCTGAAGTTGATCGGAAGTCCCGCCGGCGTGTGCACCACCATCGTCGGCGTACCGGTGCCGATGAACCTGCCGATTCCGAGGTACGGCTCGTACACGGAGATCAGCGGCCCCGACGGTTTCATCACCATGAAGCAGCGGACGTTGGTTGCGGCGTCGAATATCGAGCTGACCGCGCCCGCCTCGTCCTTGGCCTGTACCGCGAAGATATATGATTTGTTCAGTTCCAGCGTCTCGTCGTCTCCGAGCGTCGTCGTCTTTCCCGAATCGGATGGCGTGTCGTAGGCGATCCAGGGGGACCACAACTCTTCGAATATCTCGGGGTCGGTGTTGAGCCTCTCGAGGACGAAGCCGCTGTAGCGCGCGTGGAGGTAACGCACCGAATCGACATCCTGGTAGTTCCAGGGTGTGTCGAGGGGATCCTTGCCCTCCCACCGGAAATGTATCACGGGAGTCAGGAACTGCAAGTCACTGCCGGGATTCGTCACGTACGGCTCGCGGATAAAGATGTGCGGGGCCAGCGTAAAGGCCGTAAACGATCGGTACGCCGGTTTCGAACGCATACCTAGATCGTCGACCGCTCTGACAAAGAGGGTATGGATTTTGTTGTAGAAGGTGTACGGATTTTCGTTGATCGTGATGTAATCGCCTTGCTCGTCCGCCGAGACCTTCAGCATCATGTCGGAATGATTGGTCGCGGTCCATTTGTTGAGCCCCGTTGTGTCGGCGGGATCGAATCCGGCCGGATCGCCCGATGTCACCACATATTCGAAGAACTCGACGGTACCGTCCGGGTCGTATCCCACCCAGTAGAAATGTACCTTGTACAGGGTGGTGTCTCCCTCGAGCGGTCCGTTGGTCAGCCGGATCGTCGGTGGTTTGTTTCCGTATCCCTGGTCGAAGTAGACGTCGTCGGTACAGCCGAGGAACACGAATACGGCGGCGATACAGATCATCGCCGCCCTACATGCGTTCACCGGTTTCATGGCTGTTCGTACTCGGCTTTCAGGATGTTCCATTCCCTGAAAATTACATCGGCAAGTGCGTTTACCTCGTCCCGGTCGAAAAACCATAGAGGCATCCCGAAATGCACACTCGGGGCCGCCACGGTGCCGGGCACATCCGGCCGTATATCGGCGTACTTGGTCGACCAGAACGCGATGACCGCGTCGTTGATGGCCGAGCGGGTGTTACGCGCCTTCATACGGTACATCGGGTGGAAACAGCTCTGCGACTCGAAGCCGTTTCTCTGCATCCAGTACTTCGGATCGTACAGCTCGATATAATGAAAACCGCGGACCGACGGGTCGAAGAACATGCCGGTCCTCGTTACCTTGTCCCAGAGATGCAGTGCTGCGGGGAGATCGGGATTGGAGGTCGTGAGGATGTCGCGTGTATCGACGACAGCGTGCGACATGGCGTCCCAATCAATGTTCCGTATCGGCATGCCGGCGTCACCGCGGAGCACTCCATACGCCCGGTCCAGCATCGAGACGCAGTAGTTCTTGTAGGGGAATGTCTTCACGCCGGACGTGTCCTCGCAGCCGTACCCGGGTCCGGTAATCATCTCGCACTTGAGGTACAGCGGAAATATGAGAATCTTGCTGTTCGAGTGGTTGTAGTACCCCCTCCGCGGCAGCGAGGCGCTGAGCCCTCCCTCGCGGTCGGATTTGCCCTCGGTCCAGAGGTGCCCGCCGAAGGTCTGGTAGTATTGGAGCAAGTTGTAGGTGTACGGCGCGCTTTCAAGATCCGACTCAGCCACGTACTCCATCATCTGCATCCAGGTGTTGAAATCCCACCGGGCGCTCCCGTACGACCAGATCACATTCTTGTACCGCCATATCTGGTGGATTGACGGCGCCCTGAAGGAATTCTCGTTCGTGTCGTAAACATCGATATCGGGATCGAACTTCTCGGCACGGGAGCATATGTTGATCCAAAACGCGTCGTGCTCGCTCTCCGTCGGCATCATGTATGAGATCTGCGGGAAATCGTCGGAGAGGAAATCATCGACCCAGAGAAGATCCCGGTCCATCACGAGCGGAACAATATTGATCTCGATCTTGCCGATCGTCTGCGTGCCGATGTTGTCCACCGCCTCGATGTAGAGAGAGTGAATTCCCGAGTAGAACCGCCTCTCCGGTGCAGCCTTGTGGTAGGGGCTCGGATCGACGGCCCAATCGCTGGGATTGTCGAGGTCCTTGACGTCCCAGCCGTAGCGATAGGTGGAGACGGTGCTGCCGTATTGGCTCGCGTCGCCGTTCCAACTGTAGTTGATCGGCAGCCCCGCCGGGGTGTACACCACCGCCGTCGGTGATATGGTGCCGATGAATTTCGACGTTCCGTGATACGGCTCGTACGCGGTGATCAGTGGTCCCGTCGGCTCCATCACCATGAAGCAGCGGACGTTGGTGCCGGCGTCGAATATCGAGCTGATCGCGCCCGCCTCGTCCTTTGCCTGCACGGCGAAGATGTACGATTTCGCCAGCTCCATCGTCTCGTCATCGCCGAGGGTGGTCGCCTTACCCGAGTCGCCGGGAGCGTCGTAGGAAATCCAGGGCGACCACAGGTTTTCGAATATCTCCGGGTTCTGGTTGAGCCTCTCGAGGACGAAGCCGCTGAAATGCGTGTGGAGGTAGCGTATCGAATCGACATCCTGGTAGTTCCATGGGGTGTCGAGGGGATCCTTGCCCTCCCACCGGAAGTGTATCACCGGACCGAGAAACTGCATCCCGCTGCCGGGATTGAGCTGAACCGGTTCGTTGATGAATATGTGCGGGGCCAGCGTGAAGGCCGTGAACGAGCGAAACGCGGCCTTGGAAGATAATCCATCGTTATCGACCGCCCTGACGAAGAGGGTGTGGGTTCTTCTGAAGAGGGTGTAGGGATTGTTGCCGATCGTGACGTTACTGTCCAACGAATCCGCCGAGACCTTGAACACGAGATCGGAACGCTCGGTCGAAATCCATTTATCGATTCCCGTGGTGTCCGCCGGATCGAAGCCGACCGGGTCGCCCGAGACGACGGTATACTCGTATCGCTCGATGATGCCGTCCGGATCGTACCCGACCCAGTAGAAGTGCACCTGGTAGAGTGTCATGTTTCCCTCGAGCGGTCCGTTGGTCAGGCGCACCGTCGGCGGTTGGTTCTCTTTCCCCCCGTCGAAGTAGACGTCCTCGGTGCAGCCGAGGAGCAGCACGGCCGCGGATATGACCACCGCCGCTGCGAGTTTCCTATCGATGTATCTCCTCAATGCCTTACCTGCTGTTCTTTACAGTCCCGCTTAATTATATCACATCCACAGTCACCGCATCGCGATTACCTGATAACGACGAATTTTCCCACCATCCGGGGGAATCTTCCGTCATCGGGATCGACGGCGAACAGGTAGAGGCCACTCCCGATGTCCTGGCCGTTCCTGGTCAGGAGATCCCATGCCAGGGTTCCGTCGCCGTTCGAGCCGTCGTGGTGCAATGATTGCACGAGATCGCCCGAGACGGTATAGATCCTCACCGTACTCATGCAGCGGGGCAGGTTTCGAAATTCCACCTTCACGCCCGTCAGGTCGCTGTTGTTCGGATTCATCCGCCAGGGGTCGAGATTATCGTTGGTGACGGGATTCGGAACGACGTACACCTCGTTCTCATCGAATGTCTCGGCGGGTTGCGCCTCGGTGACGGGAACGACGTATTTGAAGTTGGAATTCGGCGCGTTGTATCTGCCGGCCGCTACCGGCACGCCGTTCTGCTTGACATGATCGTACGCGACGACCGAGTAGAAGTAAGGCAATCCATTCTTCGCCTCGGTGTCGACGTACCGGTAGAACCGCCGGCCGCCCTCGTACCCGAGATCGTACCGGGCTATCGCCTCCAGCGTGTCGCATTCCTCCTGCTCCAGGCCCGGTGGGCAGGGCACGCGCTCGAGGGGGGCTTGCCAGAGTGATTCCCTGAACATCCGGATATACTGTTCCCTCTCCGGGATGTTCGGGAGCGGTTCGTATATCCACCCCCCCTGGGAGTAGGGACGCATGAAATCGACATCGGGAGGAATACCGTTGACGATGTCGCGTATCTCGAGCATCTGCCAGAGATCGCTCGTCGGGCCGCTCTTGATGGTCGTGCCGTACGGCCGGTGCCAGTTATCTGCCCGCCATATCTGGTACCCCTCGAAATCGTAATCGAGCAGGAGGGGATCGGGTGTCACCTCGCTGAAGTTGTCCCACAGCAACGTGACCATGTGATTCCCCGGCACGAGGCGCAGGCTTGGCGGCGGGGGCGCCGAGCCGGTGACCCAGTTGACGCGCGTCTCCTTGCCGAGCTTGCCCGTGGTGTAGTACCCCTTGTCGATGCCGAACTGTTTGTAGCACGTGGTGTTTCTCCACAGCCAGAGTTCCTCGTAGCAGTCGATGTTGCTCCAGTAAACCTCCCTCGCCGGGACGTCGACCTTGAATTCGGGGTAATTGCAGGGATCGGGAGAATAATTCTCGATCGGTCCCATCACGGGGCTCTCACGTCCGTTCACTCCCGTCAGCGGATCCTTGTCGGCGTCGTAGAACGTACCGAGGTATATGAGCATGGCCATCGCGGCGGCATCCAGCATCGCATCGAGGCCCTCGCCGCAGACGAAGGCGAAGTCGATTTCCTGTTGGCCCCATGGCGGCAGGAAGAATGGGCCGGTCGACATCAGTATCTTGTAGTCATTGGGACTATCCGTGTTTTGATCCCTCCGCCCCTGGGAGAGGACGTAGTACCGCTCGAAGTCGTTGGTCGGTTCCCCGCCGTTCTCGAACGGCTGGAGACCGCGGAATATGCGGAACGTGCTGAGACCCGTGTAGAAAAATCCCGGGTAATCGTAATTACCCATGCTGATCGGGTACCCCAACAGCGCGATGCCGAAGTATCCGGGCGTTCTTCCGTTATCCCCGTCGCTGTCGTAGACGTAACCGACACGGACCATGACCGGGTACTCGCCGTCGCCCTTGGGGGCGCACCAGACTCCTTCCCAGTATCCCACCTGGTCGTCCATATGGTAGCTGCCGTATTCGCGCGGCCCCGCGTCGAGGTCGGCATAGATGCCGATGTAGGCATCGCTGAGATAATCGACACCGATGTTCGACACGTAGTATCTCACGCCGATGAAATTGTTCATTCCTTCCTCGCCCCACTGGTAGCTTTCCTGGCGGACCTGGATGTTCATGGGAGTGTGCTCGGGCCAGACAACCGATGCGGCATTCTGGTTGTCCGTGTAGAAACAGGAGAACATCTGCTTGCCGATTGCGCCGAAATCCTCGTCGATCTTGCCGTCACCGTCGTCGTCGAATCCGTTCAGCCAGTCCTCGTCGCTACGCCCGTCGGCGTCGTCGTCGGCCTCCTGCGGCGGACGGTCGCCCCCGATGACTCCCTCGGTCGCAGCGTAGATCGTGCACCGTGGATCGTTCAGAGGATAGAACTCCGTTTCGGGGTATCCCGTTGAAACGCAGGGAATGCCGTCAAGTGTCGCTCCCACCCATATGCCGGCCGCGTAGAGGTAGTCGATTCCGGAGCCGGCGGGCCATTGCGCCGACGGTTGATCCGCCATCGGGTAGCGGCTCTTCGGCAGCGATCCGAAGAATCCCCAGTTGGTGACATTCATCTGGAGATTGCCCACGTTATGTACGAAGCTGCCGTCGATGATGGGGCCGCGCTGCAGCTTGTCGATCTTTCCCTCGAGATGCGCGGCACGATTGGTCGTATCGCCGCCGAACGAATCGTTCACACCGGCAATAACATACACCACGGCGATGAGGGCCGGAATAACGGCGAAGGGACGCGAGTATTTCATACCCTACTCTCTGGTACGCGGGCTCTTCCAGGAATAGGAAGCGCAATGATGGGCATAAGCAGCCAACTTCTAATATACATAAATGTTCGTAACATGTCCAATCAAAATACGTTGTCTCCCGGACAGCCGGCGCCCGGAGACAGGGATGGACATCATGCCCCCGTCCCATGAAGCCGGCAAAAAACAAATTTGGATTGTCGCCGTATATCTGTTATGCATAGAGGTATCAGCAGGTCGGCGCGAGGATGATCGATATGGCCCGATTCGGTGGGTGGTCCGGCTTCGGGTGCCGGATAGAATGTGAGGGGTGGTCTCTGATGGCGGATCAGGAGCACAAGGAAATGCTGCGGCGCGGCGTCGCGGCATGGAACGAATGGCGCAGGAAGAATCCACGCGTCGTTCCGGACCTCTCCGGAACGAACATCAGGGTAAAGGAGCTTGCCGACGTCGATTTCAGGGGCGCGAATCTCCGCGGCGCCCTCCTCACGGGGGCCGATATGGAAGGAGCCGATCTCACGGGGGCTGATCTCTCCCACGCCGATCTCATGGCGGCGAATCTGCACCGTGCGTGCCTGAAAAACGCCGATCTCACGCACGCGAACCTGATGGAGGCGAATCTCAAGGATGCAGATCTCGCGGGGGCACGCCTCGAGCAGGCGATCCTCTACCGTGCCGACCTGAAAGGTGCCGAGTGTGTGTGTAACTGCCTCTGGTTCAATATGTTGATGGATTTCGCCGGGGGGGTTCAGGCGGTCGACCGGTCCGACCGCGGATTCTACTTCGAGGATGTCGGCGGCTCCTTTGTCGAGAACAGCTTCGTCGCCACGGAGAACAGCAGGCTCGAGATCACACTCTCCGATCCCGTCTCGACGCAGGCGACGTACGAGATACTCGGCGCGTTGAACCGTCTCTACCGGGAGGTTTCCGAGGATGAGCTCGTCGGTCCGATCATCAAGATCGGCCTGTCGGAGGATGCCGGTGGGGAGGGCCGCATCGATCGGGGGGACGGGCGATGAACAAGATTTCGTTCAAGGGATCCAACGCGATCATACGGGACATCGTCTCCCGTTTTTTCGTCACCGGCGGTGACCCGGCCCGGCCGTGCGGCGAAGCGCGCGCGCGGTACGTAAAAGCCATCGAGGAGATCGCCGCGACGGGACCGGTCGAGGCGCACACTCTCGAGCTCCTGCTCGATTTTCTCATAGCGCACGGCGCGACGGGGGCGAGGCTGGATGAGCTGACGGGGGAGCGGGCGGACGAGCTGGTCCAACTGGCGCTCGACGTCGAAACCCTACGGCGGTACAGGCGGGACGGGACGATACTCGATGTGCGGGTCGTCGATGAGTGGCCGTTCTGAGATCGACGCATCGGCGGACCGCGGACGGGACCGGGTGTTAATTCTTACCTGATTTTCGGCGCGAAGCGCTGCACACGCTTGTTCTCCGAATCGACGATGTAGAGCTGTCCCAGCGCGTCGACCGCGATCCCCGCGGGCCGGTTGAACTGACCGTCGCCGTTCCCCGTGCTTCCGAGCTTCGCAAGGAAACGGCCGTCCGGGGCGAATACCTGTACGCGATCATTGCCGTAGTCGACCACGTACACCGTTCCGTTCACATCCACCGCAACATCGATGGGGCAGTCGAATTCTCCGTCGCCGGTGCCGAAACTTCCCCATGCATGGAGGAATTCCCCGCTGGTGGTGAACGCCTGTATGCGTTGATTACCGCATTCGCTGACGTAGACGGTTCCATCGCCGCCCACGGCGATTCCCATCGGGCGGTCGAACTCGCCGGTGCCCTCACCGAAGCTTCCCCATGCCGTTACGAACGCGCCGTCCGCGGTGAATTGCTGTATCCGGTGGATGAATGCGTCCGTCACGAAGACATCGCCGCCGGCGCTGACGGCGATCCCCTGGGGATCCTTGAATTCTCCGTCACCGGTTCCCTCGACACCCCATGCCGTCACGAACGCGCCGTCCGACCTGAATTTCTGTACGCGACGATTGTCGGCGTCCACGACGTATACGTGTCCCGCCGCGCCGGCGGCTATGCCGTTCGGGAACTTGAACTGGCCGTCGCCGGTCCCCTGGCCGCCCCATCCGGTGACGAAGGTGCTGTCCGGACGGAATACCTGAACGCGGTGGACGTGCGAGTCGACGACGTAGATGTGCGGCGCCGCATCCACCGCGATCCCGCGGGGAACGAGAAACCGCCCGTCATCGGAGCCCGCCCCGCCCCAGGCGATCACGAAGACGAACTCGTCGGTCGAGAACGGCCCCGTGTCAAGCTCCGTATTGAATGAAGCCGGCGTGGCCGTGTGCGGGGCAAGTTCCTCGTCGAGAATCCGGGCATCGATGAGCGACGATACGTCTATACCTCCCTCGACCGCCCATTCCCACACCGGCGCCGCCGGTGTCTCGGCGCGTACGCGGAGCC
>DATKWS010000010.1:0-6985 GCA_035529435.1 Patescibacteria group bacterium | reverse complement strand
CCCCGACCGAAACACCCTCCCGGGGTGCTCCGCCGGCGCCCCCGTCCATCACGCCGGCTCCCGACCGTCTACTCGATACGGCGCGGGGAAACCGCTTGCGATTCGGCCCGAATGTACGCCAGGACCGCATCGGCCACGAGCTCGTACCCCCGTGCGTTGTAATGCACGACCGGGCGATCGGGGAACAGGCTCAAGGGATCGGGTTGGGCGGAGAACACGCCGTGTATATCGATACAGGGAACATTGAGGTCCTTCACCAGCGCGAGCACACCCTCTCTGATTCGATCGCCCTGCTGGGGATTCGAGTAGCGTTTCTTACCCGGCAGGTACACGAACACCAGGGATCCGCCCCACGCTTCGACGCGTTTTCTGGCCTCGGCGAGGACAACGCCGAACTGCGCCAGTTCCCCGGTGAGGTCCGCGGATTCGGGGAACATGAACCGGATCCTCCTCCGCAGCGCCTTCAAAGCGATGATCGAGAACAACGACCGCTCCTTCAGTACTTTGTGTACGGCGCACGTGTGGACGCCTCCGCCACACTTCCTGGCGTCGAGCTCCCACCGGAGGGATTGCTCGACGATGTGCGACAGGGCGCTGTCGATAAAGGCCTGTTTCTCCATCAACCGCTGGGAAAAATCGGGGTCCAGGTACCGGTGGAACAGGGATCCGTTTTCGGGATTCCGCAGGTCGATCAGATCGTTCTCGTAATAGAACCACAAGACGAATCGCGGGCGCACGCGCGTACCGTATTCCCCGAGGGCGGCCAGTTCCCGCAGCGGGCCGTTTCCCGCGTAACCGATATTGAGCGTAGCCGGATATCGTTTCCGTATATGCGACGATATGTCTTTGCCCGGCTCGACCGCGAGACCGTGCACAAACGAGTCGCCGACCGAGACGACATCGACTGAATCGGAATCCCAGATCCCCGGCGGATTGTTGAAACCGTGCTCGTCGCTCTCGTACAGGATCCATGTACCGCTTTCATTGCCGAGGATGGTCGTCGCATTCGCGATACCGCCGAGCGGCACGCACCCGTCCAGTGTTTGCCTTCTGCTCAATAATTCGCTCGAACTGAAGATCGGGTATACCGTCTTTCCCTGCGCACGAAACCGTTCGATCAGATCAAGTTTTTCGTATTTCCTTCGTATGAACGAATGGTGATTCCGGTACAGCTCCGCGTACCCTACCACGATCTCACCGGCGTACACGACGGTACCCGTCACGAAGACCAGCAAGGCGAAGTTTACCCGGTAGGACTCCTTCCACCGCAGCGATGAAAAAAATAGCACCGTCAACGCGGCCGGCAATACGGAGTACATCGCATTCACCGCGTACTTGTGCCTGACGATCGAATAGATCAGCAAGAATACGGAAAACAAACCGGCCGCCGTGATACAGGCCGTTGCGACTCTCTTTATTGTGCGATTACTCGATTCCATGAATGTACGGCCCCGGATTCCATGCTGAATCTATCGACACACTCTACGCCGGCGGCGGCAATTCGATTCATCCATCATAGTGGGTGATTCCCACGCCGGCGAATATTCTATTGCACGTACCGGGAGCTTGCAATTATAATTTCATCATTTATGGAACCGGTGCAGCACATGAGACGGATTTTCCTCATTCCGCTTGTTATCAGCGTCGTTCCCCTCCTATTCTCCGTACCGCCGCCCGTGAGGCTCGTATGCGGACTGTTCCAGGCGTTCTACCTCCCCGGGATAGTGTTTCTCCTGTACACCGGCACCAGACCGGTGTCGCCGCTCGACACGCTGTTCCTCGCGCCGGCCTTCTCCCCGCTCATCCTGACCCTGCTCATCCTGGCCGTACACACCGTCGCCGGATCCGTGCAATCCGCCACGCTACTATCGCTGGGCGTCCTCTACCTGTTACTCGCCGCATCGCCGTTTGTCGTACGGCGCCGCGGGGCGGCCGGCCCCCGGCCCCCGGCCGGGATCGTGTGGGTCGCGGCGGGGCTCTGCATCCTTTTCATCGCGACGTATCTCGTCAATGATTACCAGTTCGCGTACGACATGGTCCGTCACTCAGCCATAGCGAACGAGATCCTGTACCGCGGCATGCCGCCGCTGGAACCGTTCTTTCCGGACATCCCGATCCAGAGTAACTGGATCGCCTACGTATTCATGGCCGCGTGGAAGTGGCTCTCGGGCCTCTCGATGATCCACGCGATGTGGGTATTCAGTTGTTTCAGCATCTTCGTGTTTCCATACCTCATCGCCCGTATCACCCTGCACTTCACCGGCCGGCGCGTCCACGCGCTCGTCGTACCGCTCTTCGCCCTCACCGGCCTCGTCGCCGCGGGGTGGGTCACGTGGCCCCTGAACCTCGCACGCGTGCTGGTCGGCAGCGTACACGGCACGGGGGAGATCGGACGGATCATCGGCCAGGTCACGTTGAACGGCCGGGACGTCGTGCAGTTCCTCGCCCCGTTCGGTTCGTACGCGGTCAATCCCCTCGAGAAGTACCTCATCATCGATGTCCAGCACTACGCGTTGAACCTCTTCCTCCTGTTCATGGTCGTCATGCTCTCCGGGCAATTTCAGCGTGAATCGCACTGGCGCGCCGCCATCACGGCGTTCGTCGCGATGATCGGGGCGTTCCTGTTCCACATATTCACGGGGATCTTTCTCCTCATCGCGGCGATCCTTTCGGGTGCGGTCGTTGTGGTGCTGGAACGACTGATCCGGAGAAAGAGACCACACCCGTTCCATGCCCTCACCATCCCCTGCTGTGCGGTCGCCGCCACGGCGATCGGTCTGTTTTTCTTTGCATCTTTCAGGGACGTCCATGCGCGGACGGAATATTCGTACCGGATCGCGTGGCATTCAGTACGCGCAACCTGTTTACGATCGTCATCCCGCTCGTGGTGCTCCTCCCCTTCACGTGGAGGAGCCTGCGGGATACACTCCGCGGCGACGACCGGGAAAATATGATCATGGGAACGTGGATCATATCGTTCTTCATCGTCTGCATCGCGGTCGACATCCGCGGGACGCTCGAATCGATGGCCGTGTTCCCGCTCATGCTGCTCCTCTCGATCCCGGTCGCGAAACGGATCATCGATGCATTCGGCGGGACCCGCGGCATCCGGCGGGGACTCCTCGCCCTGTGGATCGCCGTGCTCTTTCTCGTTCCCGCCGTTCTCACCGTGCGGGGAATCATGCTCGATAAGCCGGACCGGGCGCACCATATCCGCAGGTACCACATCACCGATAATGAACGCACGCTTTACGAATGGATCCGGGACAACACGGATATCGAAGCCGTGATCATCGAGAGGAACGAGTACAACGTCATGCCGTATTACGCGTTCCGGCGGAACTTCTACATGACGTCCTGGGAGATCGAGAACTACGGGTACCGGGGGGAGAAGGTCGAGCGGTACCGGGCGATACGAGACGAACTGTACTCGGACGCCCCGATCGACGGGAGAACGATCGAGTTGCTCGGATCGTTCGATTTCGATCTGTACGTCGTTGTGTGGCGGGAAGACATCGAGTACGATCAGGCGCTGAAGACGAGATTCGTTGCATATCCGGAATGGTTCACGGCCGAATACGAAAATCCGGACGGCAGGGTATACCGGTTGAGGCGGCAATGACGGGAAACGACAAGGCACGGGCGCTATTGTACGCGATCCTCCTGGCGAGCGCGGTGACGTTGATCGTTCCGCTGCCGGTTCCGCTGCGTGCATCCTTCGCTTTCATCCAGACGTACTACCTGCCGGGATTCGTTTTTCTGCTCTTCTGCGGCAACCGGCGCGATCCCCGCCTCGACGATCTCTTTCTGCCACTGCTCATCTCACCCGTGCTGGTCTCGACGCTCGTACTCGGATGTAACCGGATCACCGGGTCGTTACCGGGTGCGATACGCGCCGCCCTCGCCTTATTCTACCTGCTCCTCGTCATTTCCCTGTTCATACGGCGGTCCGGCTCCTCTGTGCGGCGTTCCCCGATCCCCCGGGTCATCGTACTAATCTCGGCAGCGGCGGGCGCCGTCGTGATCGGAGCGTACCTCGCGAACCGTTACCTCCTGGTTTACACCGACGCCTGGCATCACGCGTCGGTCACCTACGAGATACTCGACCGCGGCATCCCCCCCCTCGAACCGAGATTCCCGGATGTCGCGATCAGGTACATGTGGATCTATCACCTCTTCCAGGCCGTGTTCCTCGAACGTTCCGGGCTGGACATATATTCCGTCCTCGCAATTTTCAACGTCGTCACCGCCTTCGTGTTTCCGTACCTCGTCGCACGTCTGACGGCGCTCCTGACCGTGAACAGGCGCTACATCCTCGCGACGCCGATCTTCGCCTTCGCCGGCCTGCAATCGGCATCGTGGATCCTCTGGCCGGTCTTCATACTGCAATCCCTCTTCGGGAAAGTCCGTGGCATGGAAGAGATCGTCCGCAACCTGCGGGGCATCGAATTCAATGGAGCGAAGGTGATCTATTTTCTCACCCCGCCCTTCACCTGGCTGATGAACATGATGGACAAGTTTCTGACAATCACCGCGATGAGCTATGCCCTGAGCCTCTTCCTGTTCAGCTTTATCGCCGTTATCGCCGGATTCAGCAGCGGCCGTTCGCGCCTCGGTGATGCGCTGGTCCTGTTCGTTGCGATGATCGGCTGCTTTCTCTTTCACGTCGTCATCGGTCTCTCCCTCATCATTGCCGCCGTGGGGGCGGGCATCCTTCTCTACCTGTACGAACGTGTGAAGCTCCGGAGTTCACCCCCCCTCTTCCAGTGGCTCGGTGTACCAGCCATCGCCGCGGCGGCCTTCGCGGCAGCATTCCCCTACTTCGTCTCCCTCACCGGCGGCGCGGGGAGCGGCACTATCATTCGCGATCACCTCCATTTCGGATATGCGAATCTCTTCACCACCGTCGCACCGCTCATCGTGCTGCTCCCCTTCTCGCTGCGAGCGATCCGGGACATCGTCCGGACGGATGAGCGGCCGTTCAGAATTCTCATGCTGTGGGTCGCGTGCCTTTTCATCCTCGGCATCTTCGCCGATCTGCCCGGCATCGCGGAAAACAAGATCGTATTCCCGATATTCATGCTGCTCGTGCTCCCCGTGTCGTGGCGGATCGTCGACGGCCTCGCAGCGGCGGGGCGAGTGCGCCGGGCACTGCTCTCGGTATGGATACTCGTGCTGTTTGCCGTCCCGCCCGTCCTCACCGTGCGCGGCTTCGTGTTGGAGCGGCCGGATCAACCGCGATTCGAGAAGCGCTACCGCTTGACGGAAGCCGAGCGCGACGTGTACCGGTGGATCCGGGAAAACACCGGGAGCGACGCCGTCATGATAGAGGAGAACACATACAATCTCATGCCCGTTTACGCGCGGCGCCGCAACTTCATCCTGCAGCCGACATTCATACACGTTCACAATTACAGTGGGGAACGGGTGGCACGGTACGTCCGCATCCATCGGAACCTGTTCTCGGAGGAATCGATATCCGAAGAATCGATCGAAATTCTGCAGCACATGCCGCATTCGTTCTACGTGGTACTGTGGAGGGAGGAACTGGAGGACAATCCCCACCTGCGGGAACGCTTTGCGTCGCACCCCGAATGGTTCGCCCGTTCCTACGAAAACGCCGCGTGCATTGTATACAGGGTAGTGAAATGACGGATCGTACATACACCGGAAAGGCAGGTATGAAGATGACCAAGGAAAAGATTGCACAGGCGGCGGGCATCATGAAGGAGGAGGGCATAGATCTCTGGCTCACCTTTGTCCGGGAAAGCGAGGCAAATTACGATCCCGCGCTCGACCTGATACTCGGGGCGAACTGCACGTGGCAATCGGCATTCCTCATTCCCGCTTCGGGTCGGGCCGTAGCGATCGTCGGCAGTCTCGATGAAACGCGCATACGGGAAACGGGTGGTTACGAGGTGATCGGTTACAAGCAGTCGATTCGCGAGCTGCTCCTCCAGCAGATCGATGCCATTGCGCCGGGTACGATAGCGGTCAATTTCTCGGTGAACGATGTCATGGCCGACGGGTTGAGCCACGGGATGTACTTGATCCTGAACGGCCATCTGGAACACACACCGTACGCGGATCGCCTCACGAGCTCGGAAATCCTGATATCAAAGCTCCGCGGCCGGAAAAGCTCCGAGGAGATCCGCCGTATCATGAACAACGTGGAGCTTACCGAGGAACTGTTCACGCGTGTGTCAAAAATAATGAGACCGGGCATGACCGAACGGGATGTCGCCGCGTTTCTCCTCGGTGAAGTGGACCGTGAGGGAGTCGAAACGTCGTGGGAACGGGAGCTGTGCCCGTCGGTATTCACCGGGCCCGAATCAGCCGGCGCCCACGCCGGCCCGACGGACCGGAAAATCGAGAAGGGGCACGTGCTCAACATCGACTTCGGAACTCGGAGCGAGCGGTACTGCTCGGACATGCAGCGCACCTGGTATTTTCTCAGAGACAGCGAGACGTCGGCACCCGCCGAGGTGCAGGAGCCCTTCGAGACGATACGCGACGCCATCCAGCTCGCCGCCGGGAAGATCCGTCCCGGGATGGAGGGGCGCGAGGTCGATGCGATCGCCCGGGGATACATCACCGGCAGGGGCTACGACGAGTACCCGCACGCCCTCGGGCACCAGATCGGGCAGCGTACGCACGACGGGGCGGGGCTCCTCTGCCCCGAATGGGAGCGGTACGGCAATCTCCCCTACCTGAAGATCGAGGAAAACCAGGTATACACGATCGAGCCCCGCATAAACATTCCGGGGCACGGCGTGGCGACGATGGAGGAGGTCATCGTGGTGCGCCCCGGCGGTGGCGAGTTTCTTTCGAATCCGCAGCGCGAGCTCTACCTGATCTGAGCGCCGGGGCATGAAAAGAGCTGCCGGGTGTATCGTTTTTGCATATATTTAGATATATGAAGGAATCAAAACATACGGCCCTCGGTAAACACAAACGGAAAGGGCTCATGTCCGGCGTCCTCTCC
>DATKWS010000009.1:0-5062 GCA_035529435.1 Patescibacteria group bacterium | reverse complement strand
TGCGGGCATCTTCACTGCTTTCTGGACTATAGATTCATCCAAGTGATAGCGCCCTTGCTCGCGGGTCCGCCGATTCTTCCATCGAAACTTCTGCGGAAACACGAACTGCCATCTCCATTCCCGGGGAGCGTTTGGGTACTTCCGGGCAAGGGCATGCGGCAGCTCCACCTTGCCATAGCCGTCGGCAAGGTCTTTTTCGTGGATTCCCTTGACCCTCTGCAAGTGTTCAAGCAGGGGCTGTTTTGCGGCCTGGGGGAGCATGGTGATTCGATCCTTGAAGCCCTTGCCACTGCGCACCGTAATGTGGTTCGCGCCGAAATCGATATCCTGCGTTCGCAGACAGAGGCATTCGTTGAGCCGGAGCCCGGCTCCATACATAAGACACGCTATAATCCATAGTTGCCCATGCAAGCGACTCATCACAGCCTTGATTTCTTCCCTTGTCATTACGATCGGCAGTCGCTTCGGCTTGCGAGCACGGATAACATCCCCAAGATCGCCTATTTCCCTTTTCAGTACATGACGATAGAGGAATAAAAGTGCACTCAGAGCCTGATTCTGTGTGGATGCGCTGACTCGCCGTTGGATGGCGAGATGACTCAGAAAAGCGTTAATCTCCTTCTCGCCCATCTCTGCCGGGTGCCTGAGATTGTGAAAAAAGACGAAACGCTTAACCCAAGATCTATAGGCATCCTCGGTTTTCCGGCTATAGTGCCGACACCGCAATGCATGCCGCAGTTGATCCAGCAATCTCGGCTGATGTTGGCTTTCGACTGCTTTCAGGCCACCCTGAGGCATCATACTCGCAGGCGCTTGGCCAACTCCATCCGTTGGTTTCGAGCGTTCCATACCTGCACCACCTCCCCAGAAACCCTCTCGACGCTCGGACCGCTCACGCACGAGCAAAAGCGCTCATTATCGAGTCCCCGCGGACGACACCCCAAACCATCTTGCAACTTCCGGAATTATCTAGGAAAAATAATGATAACAGTATATCGAGATTGCGTCAAGCCCGGTGTGGGTTCGGCGCGGGTGGTTGGCGCTCCGGAATTCAGCACGATATAACGTGGTGAGATCCGGTTGCAGATATCTGATTGGCATTGCGCCTCGATCATTTGTAACCTATTGGTTCCTATGCAATTGTTGGCGATATTGACTCTCGTAATGAAGCATATGCCGTTTCCAGATAAGACCGCTCTCCTTCGGATTAAACCGGCGCTGCTTTCTGTACTTGACATCATCACGTGCAGGATGCCGGACGAAGGCCGATTGCTTCGGTCCGGTGATGGTGCTTTGAAAAACGCCGTGGAGCTCTGCCCCATGGATTATGAGGCTCCGCTCGAATTCTTGCGGCGGAATATTGACAACCAATCCCATCTGGATTATTACTCAAGCAAGCCGAGCGATTGGAATGGTGAGCGCATCGACGCTCCGCGAATGTAAGGTCGGCCGTCGGGGGGAAGCATCAACGCTCCGCGAATGTAACGCCGGCCGCCGGGGGGATGTAATTTTGAGCAGAAGGCGCTACATAAGGTACTTCATAGCGCTGTGCCTGATATTCGCGATCCTCGTAACGGGAGGGTGCGCCCGGCGCACGGGTGATGCCGGAACGCTCACCGTCGCCGTCAGCATTCCGCCCCAGGCCGAGTTCGTCGAACGGATCGGCGGGGATCGGGTCCACGTGCTCGTTATGATACCCCCGGGAGCAAATCCCCACACCTACGAACCGACCCCCAGCCAGCTCGTTGAATTGACCGAGGCCGTCCTGTACGTCAAGGTGGGGAGTGGCATCGAGTTCGAGCTGGAATGGCTCGACCGGATCGTATCGTTGAACAGCGAGATGCTCGTTGTGGACGCCTCGGAGGGGATCGAGCTCGCTACCGCAAGAGGCACCGGCGCGGATCACGTGCACGGTGACACACGCAACCCGGCGGAGGAGAGCGGCACGGCCCATGCGCAGGAGCGCACGGGAATCGATCCCCATATATGGGTCTCGCCCCGCAATGCGATGATCATGGTCGAAAACACATTCCGTGGGCTCGCCGCCGTTGATCCGGCACACCGAGACGGCTACACTGCTCGCCGGGACGCCTACGTACAGGAGCTCAAGGAGCTCGACCGATCGATCGAGCGGATGTTCGCCCAAAAGACACAGCGGAAATTCATCACGTACCACCCCGCGTGGGGATACCTGGCGCGGGATTACGGACTCGAGCAGATTTCGATCGAGGTCGAAGGCAAAGAGCCGACGGCGCGCGGCATCGAGCACCTTGTCACGCAGGCGAAGCGTCTCGGCATCACGGCCGTATTCGTCTCGCCGCAGTTCAATACGAAGAGCGCCGAGGTGATCGCCCGCGAGATCGGTGGCGCCGTCTTTCCCGCCGATCCACTCGCACCGAACTACATAGAGAATATCCGCGCCGTCGCGGCGGCCATAGCGGGAGCAATGAAATGACGGCTACGCCCAAGGAAGCGATCGTCGAGCTGAAAAATGTTTCATTCTCGTACGGTGCGATGCCCGTTCTCGAGGACATCACCATGACGATCCGCCGGAACGATTTTCTCGGGATCATCGGCCCGAACGGCGGGGGGAAGACCACGGCCCTACGGCTCATCCTCGGGCTCGCCCGTCCCGACACGGGCACGGTCACCGTTTTCGGGAAGCCTCCCGCGGAGGGAAGGCGGACGATCGGATACATCCCCCAGCTATTCGAGCCCGATCTCGATTTCCCGCTCACCGTGCTCGACATCGTGCTGATGGGCCGGCTTGCACGGCGCGGTTTATTTAAACGGTACACGCGCGATGACACCGCCGCCGCCCTGGAGGCGCTCGAGCGCGTCGGCATGCGGGACCGCAGGGACCGGCGGATCGGGGACCTGTCGGGCGGGGAACGCCAGCGGGTCCTCATCGCACGCGCGCTGACAACGGAGCCGCAGCTCCTCCTTCTCGACGAGCCGGTTTCCAGCATCGACACGAAGTGGCAGAACTCGTTCTACTCCCTTTTGAAGGACCTGAACAGTGATATGACAATCGTTATGGTGACGCACGATATCGGTGTCCTCTCGGCTTACGTCGAGCAGGTCGCCTGTCTCAACCGCAGGCTCCATTACCATGGTTCGACGCAGGAGGGGATACGGCACCTCGCCGATACGTACGAGTGCCCTATCGAGCTGATCGCTCACGGAATTCCGCACCGGGTTCTGGAGGACCACGAATGATCGAAGCGCTTCAGTACGAATTCATGCGGAACGCCCTCCTCGCGGCGGTGCTCGTGGGCGTCGCGTGCGGCATCGTCGGCACGCTCGTCGTGGTGAAACGGATCGTATTCATCAGCGGCGGAATCGCGCATGCCGCCTTCGGCGGAATCGGGCTCGGATACCTGCTCGGTGTCAACCCCGTTCTAACCGCGATACCGTTCAGCCTCCTCGCCGCCCTCGGCATCGGCACGTTGAGCAGGAAGATCGAGATCAGCGAGGACTCGGCGATCGGCATACTGTGGTCGCTCGGGATGGCTCTGGGAATACTCTTCATCGGCCTGGCGCCGGGATACGCGCCCGATCTCTTCAGCTACCTGTTCGGCTCGATACTCACCGTGCCCCTATCGGACATCTATGTAATGCTCGCGCTCGATCTCATCATCATCGTGCTCGTCGCGCTCTTTTACAAGGAGCTCGTCGCCTCCTCGTTCGATGAGGAGTTCTCCGGGTTACTCGGCGTCCCGACGAGAATCATCTACATGCTGCTTCTCTGCCTCGTTGCGCTGAGCATCATCGTACTCATCAGGGTCGTCGGGATCATACTCGTTATCGCGCTGCTGACGATCCCGGCGGCAATCGCGCGGCAATGGACCGCGCGGATGCACCGGATGATGATCGCCGCCGCCGCCGTGGCGGTCGTCCTCGGCATACTCGGGCTCTGGGTATCCTACCTGCTCGATATCGCCTCGGGAGCGACGATCGTTCTTCTCCTCGCCACGGCGCTCCTCACCTCGACGATCCTGAAGCGGATCGGGGCGAAATAGAACGCCTCGACCGGGCGGGCGCCGGGACGGCGGCCGGCCAAACATTCACATCCAAAAGAATGACGGATCGAGGCTAGTATCCCATCGCGCAGCCGTCCTTGCGCGACTCCGACGCGCCGACGAGAACGTCGTTCACGCGATCCCACCAGATCCCCTGGTAGCCGCCGAATCCGCCGTTCATCTTGACGAGCGCGTGTCCCCGGTCGGCGAGCATGCGCAGCACTTCGGGCGCGATCCCCTCCTCGTAGGCGACCTGCCCGCCGTCGGTCATCTCCTCGCCGGTCGGTTGTGAAGAGCCGAAATGCCGGATGCGCGGCGCATCCCCCGCCTCCTGGACGCCCATGCCGAAATCGATGATGTTACAGAGAATCTGCACGTGCCCCTGCGGCTGCATCGAGCCGCCCATCACGCCGAAGGCGAAGACGGGACTTCCGTCCTGTGTGACCATGGCGGGGATGATCGTGTGGAACGGCCGCTTGTGGGGCTCGAGCGAGTTCGGGTGATCCGGATCGAGATTGAAGAGGGCCCCGCGATCCTGGAGGCAGAATCCGAGCCCGTCGGGAACGGGCCCCGAACCGAATCCCGCGTAGTTGCTCTGTATGAGGGAGACGAAGTTCCGGTCCGCATCGGCCGTCGTGAGGTAGGTCGTCTCTCCCGACTCGAGTCGCATGTCACCTGGTGGATCGGTGCGCATCGCGCGGTCGGGATTGATCAGGGAGCGCCGCTCGGCGGCGTATTCCTTCGAGACGAGGCGATCGACGGGGACCGCCGCGAAATCGGGATCGGCGTAGTAGCGTGCCCGGTCGGCGAAGGCGAGCTTCTTCGCCTCGATGAAGAGGTGCAGGTAATCGGCGCTTCCCCCGCCCAGCGCGGCAAGATCGTATCCCTCGAGTATGTTGAGCATCTGGAGGGCGGCGATCCCCTGGCCGTTCGGCGGAAGCTCCCATACCTGATAGCCACGGTACGACGTACCGACCGGCTCAACCCAGGTCGAGGCATGCTCCTCGAAATCCCTCAGCCGGAGGTACCCGCCGATGCGC
>DATKWS010000008.1:0-7061 GCA_035529435.1 Patescibacteria group bacterium | reverse complement strand
ACCTGTCCGAGGCCGATACTGCCCCAGCGGACGACGGCATAGAGCCCGGCGAATGCGATCACGATCCCCGCGACCCTGCTCCGGGGCACACGTTCCCTGAGAAAGACGACGGCGAGGATCAGCGTGAAGAGGGGCGAAAGGGTCGTCAGGAGCGCCGCGGCTCCGGGCTTGACCTCGCTCTGACCGAGACAGAGAAAGATATTGTATCCTGCCACGCCGGTCAGTCCCATACCCAGCAGCTTGCCCCATGCATGGCGCACCGTCTCGATGCTCTCTCTCCGCGCCGCCGTCCGTGATACGAGGTACACCAGACAGAATGCCGCAGCCGGCAGGAAGCGGACGCAGACGAGTTCCATCGGTGAAAAGATTTCGCGGAGGTATTTGATCGCGGTGAAGGCGTTCGACCATATCATGAAGAGCACAACGAGGAGCAGCTTGAACAGGTACGGGGGAGGGGACTGTGGTGAGGCACGATGAGGCATAACGGGGCACCACTCGAAACGACCGGTAGCATCTTGAAACGACGAGACATTTTATGGTATAATAATAAATGGTGGGGTGGAAGGTACAGCACCTTTTGACACTGCAGCATGAAAGGATGTGAGGGGCATGATCAAGCGGATACTTCTCATCATCACCCTGGTAGCCCTTCTCAGCGCCACGGCGGATGCCGTCACGGTATATCGCGGGAAGCGCGGGCGAAGATTACTCAGGCACGAGTTACTCGTCGAGAAATGGCGCAATGATAAGCGCCTCGTGTACGAGGAGTACGGATTCCCCGTTCATCGCCTGCGGGTGGAAGAGTACGGGAGAATCTACGAGCACTGGACCTACCTCGAGTACGGTGTGGAGTTCGTCTTCGATGAAGACCATAACCTGGTGAAGACGAGAAAATTCTGGCCCGAGGACAGACGCGAGAGGTTCGAACGATACCCCGGGTACTGAGGAAACGCGGATTACGGGAGCGTGAAGTGGGGTGAGCACCTCACGCAGGATGGAGGGACAAGGGGAAGCGAGGATACGGATACCGGTCTTCCCGAACAGTTCCCAATGACTCCTGACACTGGGTTCCTGGCAAATCGGTACGGTACCGGTTGTTTCCCCGAGTCCCTCATCCACTCTGCCCGCGGGTGCATCGTGACGTGGGGGACGGTGCGCGCGGGAGGCGCGCACGGAGCGGCCGGAGATCGATGAAGTGAGATTGCGTTCGTGGCGGCCATTCCACGAGTGGCCGCCATCTTTTTCGTGCGCCGCAGTTATCCGGAAGATACGGTTGTTTCTATTCCTTGTCCTTGGATTTCTCCGGGCTGGCTGTCCCCTTCTCGGCCTCCTGCTTCTTCTTGAAATCGGCGCTCCGGTGATCGGTTCGGTAGAATCCACTCCCCTTCAGGATGTGGCCGACCGGGTGGATGACCCGGTAGATGTCTCCGCGGCAAACGGGACAGCGTTTGCGAGGCGGATCGGTTATGCGCTGTTCGATCTCGAATTCGTGGCCGCATTTTTCACAGGAGTAGTGGTATGTGGACATCATGAACCCTTTCCCGTTTGGTTTCGATCAAATGTCTACTCTTTCACCGCACAGATGACGTGGCCGCCGACGAACGGCCGCAGCAATCTATACAGCAGTCTATCCGGGTGTTTGTAGGCGCGTGTGGTCGTCAGCTCCGTGATCCGCAGCCCCGGTGTCGAGGCGAGCGTGCGTTTCCACCACCATATCGATTTTATATCCTCGTCCTTGCCGTGCCACCCGATGCCGAAGTCGCCGTACGACCGGCTCTTGGTGAACAGCCATTTGAACCCGCCGTTCCGCCCGCCCGACGCGAGCAATTTCTTGAAAAACAGCTCGGAGAAGGTCCTCGGGTTGAGCAGATTACCGACGAGTATGCAGAGCCTTCCGCCCCTCTTCAGTACGCGGAGCTGTTCCCGCAGCGCGAGGTCGACGTCCCAGATGTGCTCGAAGGTGTCTTTTGAATACAGCGCGTCGAAGGAGTTGTCGGAAAACGGAAGATGACACGTATCGCCGCGCAGGGCGTGTATGTCGAGCCGGTGAAAGGCGGCGATGTGCGTCACGAATTCCGCATTGCCTGGGCAGATATCGAGGTCGTAGCACGTGGCCCCCAGGTTCGCCAGTTCGAGTGACGTGATTCCGACGCCCCCGCCGATCTCGAGTATTTTCATCCCCCTCCTGATGTCGAGCAGGCTGCAGAGCAATTCGAGATCCATCTGGTAGCGGTTGATGTCCCGATTGTAGAGGTCCACCCTGCGGCGGAATTCATTGTGTCTCTTGTTGATGTGGAAGGTCGGTTGCACTTTTCCGATTATCAGGTCACGCCGTTGCGTGTATCGCATCTTCATATTACGTAATTAGTTGGTGTACAACGAAATTGCTGTTCAGAAACAAGTATAGAAGATACCGAATGATCACCGCCGAGTCAACCGGAATAGGCCGCCGCCACGCATGGTCGCCCGGTATCATGGAGCTTCGAACCGGGTGGGCGATGAGCGGGGTGCGGCGGTGATACTCCGTCCTTACGCGACGGGTATAATGCCGTTTCGTACCTTGACTAATTTCGTAATAGCTATAATATTGTGATTAACCTTATACCGTAACCGGTAGTGCTGTCGGTCACCGAGGTTCGCATGGAGCGCAGCCTGGAAAATCGTGGCGAGCAGCCAGGATTTATTTATAGTTATTATATGTAGTTGCAACTTTATCTGCAAGCGTGCGCGGCACAAGTTTCACTGTGAGCCGGGGAGGATTTGTGCATGGCTGATTGTATCGGTATCAGGAGAGAGGATAAGAATGAATGGGAGCGGAGGGCGCCGCTCATTCCCGATCATATCCGCGGCTTTGTACGCGAGGGTCTTACCGTCACGGTACAACCGTCGGATATCCGTGTCTTCCATGAGAGCGAGTACGAGGCGGCCGGCGCTGTTGTCAGCGAAGATCTCTCGAAATGCAAGGTGATAGTCGGCATTAAGGAGATTCCCAAGGACCTGTTCCGCAGGCACGGTGTGTATGTATTCTTCTCGCACGTGATCAAGGGGCAGGAGTACAACATGCCGATGCTGAGACGCATGATGGAACTCGGCTGCACGCTGATCGACTACGAACGGGTCGTGGACGAGAAAAACAGGCGCCTGATATTCTTCGGCAGGCAGGCCGGTATCGCCGGTATGGTCGAGACACTGGTCGCGTTCGGGCAGCGGCTCGAGTTCGAGGGTGTGCGCAATCCCTTCTCCGCGATCAGAAGGCCCCTGATGTACGGATCGCTTGCGGAGATCAAGGCCGCGCTCGAGATGCTGGGGCACTGGATACGCGCCGGCGGCCTCCCCGGGGAGATTACCCCGGTCACCGTCGGGATCACGGGGTACGGGAACGTCTCGATCGGTGCGCAGGAGATGCTCGATATACTACCGGTGACGGAGGTGACGCCGGGCGAGCTGGCGGGCGTTACGCGGGAGACGGCGGGAGCGGGGACAACCATTTTCAAGACCGTATTCAAGGAAGAGGACCTGGTCGTGCCCGCCTCGCCCGGGGGCACGTTCGAGTTACAGGACTACTACGATCATCCCGAGAAATATGCGGGACGGTTCGAGGATTACCTGCCGCACCTGTCGATGCTCGTCAACTGTATCTTCTGGACGGAGGATTATCCCCGGCTCGTTACCAAGCAGTACCTGAAGGAGCACTGGAAAGGGTTGCGGCTCAAGGTGATCGGCGACATCAGCTGCGACGTCGAGGGTTCCGTCGAGGCAACCGTCAGACCGGCGGAGCCGGGTGATCCCAACTACGTCTACGAGCCCGCGACCGGGACGATCCGGGAGGGGATCGAGGGTGACGGACCGGTCATCATGGCGGTGGATATCCTGCCGTCCGAGATCCCACGCGATTCCTCGATCTATTTCAGCGGGGTTCTGAGGGAGTACATACCGGAGATCGCGCGTGCGGATTATGGTGTATCGTTCGAGCAGCTCGATCTGCCCGGGCCGGTCAAGCGGGCGGTGATTCTGCACCACGGGGAATTGACCCCCGAGTATCGATACATGACACAGTTTGTAACCGAGAAACGGAGGTAGATTGGTATGGCAACAGTCGTCGTATTCGGAGCGGGCATGGTCGCCCGGCCGATTGTGCGGTACCTGCTGGATCAGCCCGACGTCACCGTCGTGATCGCAACCCGGACGATCAGCAAGGCGGAGAGGATGATCGCGGGACATCCGCGGGGTATCGCCAAGTCGCTGGATGTCAAGGATATGAAAGCCGTCGAGGAGGAAGTGCGGAACGCCGATCTCGTCGTCAGCCTTCTCCCGTACACCTATCACGTAGCGGTGGCCGAGTTCTGTATCACTCACAAGAAGCACCTCGTGACGACATCGTACGTCAGCGACGGAATGCGCGCGCTCGACGGAAAGGCGAAAAAGACCGGTGTAATGCTCCTCAACGAGTGCGGGCTCGATCCCGGCATCGATCACATGTCCGCCATGCGGATCATCCACGACGTCGGCAGGCGCGGCGGCACGGTCGTGAGCTTCCGTTCTTCGACGGGCGCTCTTCCCGCCCACGAGGCAAACACGAACCCGTTCGGGTACAAATTCTCGTGGTCGCCGCGCGGCGTGCTTCTCGCCTCGAGGAATTCCGCCAAGTGGCTCGAGGACGGCACGGAGGTCGATGTGCCCGGCGAGCGGCTGTTCGAGAACTACTACATCGTCGATGTTCCGGACGCCGGTTCATTCGAGAACTATCCGAACAGAAATTCGGTGCCGTACAAAGAAATCTACGGTCTCACAGATGCCGGAACCGTGTACCGCGGGACCCTCAGAATGACGGGATGGTGCGAGACGATGCGGCGAATCGTCGCGCTGGGCTGGCTGACGGAGGAGCCGGTGAAGAATTTCAAGGGAAAGACATACGGCGATATGACGCGTCACCTCATCGGCGCCGGCGCCGATGACGATCTCGCCGCGGCGACGGCCGAGTTCCTCGGGATCGATACCTTTGCGACCGTCATCAAGCGTCTCGAGTGGCTCGGGCTTTTCTCGAACAGGCCGCTACCCGGCGACAGGAACAACCCGCTCGACTACATGAACGTCTTGACGCTCGAGAAGATGTCGATGGCGCCGGGAGACCGGGACATGATCGTCATGCACCACGAATTCCTCGCGGAATTCTCCGGAGGCGGCAGGGAGCTCCTCACATCGACACTGGTCGATTACGGGATACCCGACGGGGATACATCGGTGGCCCGGACCGTGGCCCTTCCCGCCGCTATCGCGGTGAAGATGATACTGAACGGCAAGATCGCTCTTACCGGCTGCCATATTCCCGTCACCCCGGAGATCTACGATCCGATCCTCGACGAACTGGAGGGAATGGGTATTAAGTTCATCGAACGGAAAAACAAGGTGTAATTCGGGATGTTTGTGCCGAAAAGAGCGATGTCACAGGGAGAAAGCTGAGGATGCAGTATGTCTGAGAAGAATGCACAGTACTACATCGATCTCGAGAACACGTACACGGCGCACGGGTACCACCCGATCCCGGTGGTCATTAACCGGGCCGAGGGGGTTTGGTTATGGGACGTCGAGGGAAAGAAGTACCTCGACTGTCTGTCCGCGTACAGCGCCGTCAACCAGGGGCACCGGCATCCGAGGATTATGAAGGCGATGTACGAGCAGGCGGAAAAGCTCACCCTGACGAGCAGGGCCTTTCACAACGATCAGCTCGGTGCATTCATGAAGAAGCTCTCGGAGCTCGCCGGCATGGAAATGGCGCTTCCGATGAACACCGGCGCCGAGGCGGTCGAGAGCGCCATCAAGGTTGCCCGCAAGTGGGGATACGAGAAGAAGGGCGTCGGGAAAAACAAGGCCCAGATCATCGCGTGCTGCGAAAATTTTCACGGGCGCACGACGACGATCGTCGGGTTCTCCACCGATCCCGATGCCAATACCGGTTTCGGCCCCTTCTGTAGCGGATTCACCTGTATCCCGTACGACGATACCGCGGCCCTCGAGAAGGCGATCACGAAAAACACCGTTGCCTTCCTCGTCGAGCCGATTCAGGGGGAGGCCGGCGTGAAGGTGCCGAGAGAGGGGTATCTCCGCGCGGTGCGCGAGATATGCACCAAGCACGGGATCCTCCTGATCCTCGATGAAATCCAGACGGGCTTCTGCCGCACGGGGAAGATGTTCGCCTGGATGCACGAGGGGGCGAAACCCGATATCCTGACGGTGGGCAAGGCGCTGAGCGGTGGTGTCTATCCGGTGTCGGCGGCGATCTCTTCCGGGGAGATCATGTCGGTGATCACCCCGGGAACCCACGGCAGCACGTACGGCGGCAACCCGCTCGCCTGCGCGATCGGGACGGCGGCGCTCGACGTGCTGGTGGATGAAAAGCTCGACGAACGGGCACAAGCCCTCGGGGAACGGTTTCGGAAGGGCCTCCGCGGGATTGCAACCGACAAGGTGATCGATGTCCGCGGCAAGGGTCTGCTGAATGCGATCGAGCTGAAGAAGAATGCCGGCACGGCGCGCGAGTCGTGCGAACGCTTGATGGAGCTCGGCGTTCTCGCCAAGGACACGCACGGGCAGACGATCCGTTTCGCGCCGCCGCTCGTCATCACCGAGGAAGAGATAGACTGGCTCCTGGAGCGGATCGCGCAGGTACTCTAGGAGAAGTACGGCCGGATTCCGGCGCCGTGCTATCTCCGGCGGTCGTCGTAATAGAAATCGCCGCCGCGCATGTGCGCGAGTGCCGAGATGAATTTCGGCATGAACGCGATGAGGCGCAGCAGATTGGCGGGGCTGCGGAGGTAGTGGGCGAGATCGAAGTAGAGCGGGTGGAGAACCGGAACGAAGATCCCGCCGGCAGCGGTCGCCTGGGAGAGATGATCGATGAATGATCCGAGGAGCCGCTCGCTGAATCCCGGCTCCGGAGTTACCGAGATATCCGCGTAGTGCTGGCCGATACTGAGCGTTCTCCTGACAGAATCATGCGTGGCGACGTGGAGCGGATGGTGGTAGTGATTCCGGTACATCGTTTCATACCGGAATCCCGCTCC
>DATKWS010000007.1:0-18042 GCA_035529435.1 Patescibacteria group bacterium | reverse complement strand
ACCGCGGTGACCGCACCGCGTATTTCCGCCATCATCCAATCCGCGTTCTCCGGTGTTATCAAAACGTGCTCCTGATTCTCCACCGGGTAGTATATCGTATCGAACGGTGTCCGGGACATCGGATCGGGATCGCCGGCGATGTCGTGGAACAGGTCGCCGGAATCGAAATCGAGCGCGCTGACGGTCGGGATGAAGCAATGGACGTCGTGGAGCGCGATGATGTCCCCGTACGGCGCCTCGGTCGAATCCATCTGCGCCATCGAGGCGCGCGTCCCGCCGGGTGCGCAGTCGTACGGCTGCGTGCCGGAGACACTGACAATCATTTCGTCGTCAGGGAACGGCCATATCATATCGACGAGCCCGTAGAATATGGTATTCGGTCCACCATCCGGCACGACCCACACATTGCCGACGATATCGACGAGCAGGCTGTTGTATTCGTAAAAGATGATCTGTTCGCTCGGGGCGAAGCCCTGGCCGATGCCCGATCCGCTTCCGTTTGCGACGGCCACCGTGCGTGGCAGCGCGGGGTAATCACCGACCGCTGCCAAATCGGCTGCGAGTATCGCCCGGAGCGAATCCTTTTCCCCCGTCGTCCCCGGCGGATCGGTGTGGTGGTAGACCAGCATCTGCCGTGCAGCCGGGCGGTCGAGCTGACCGAGCAGGAATGCCGCATCCTCCGACTGCCCGGAAAAGAAATCCATCCAGTACTGGATGCCGAGCGGTATATTGGCGCCGCGATGCGGCGTATCAAGGGTCATGAGAAGGTCGGTGTGGTGATCGATGCCCTGCGTCTCCATGTATGCGAGGGCGTACCGCGCCACGAGTCCTCCCATGCTCGCCCCCACGACCGCGAGATTCCGGTGTGGACCGATCGCCGCCGTGACCTGCGATACCAGCTCGACGAGCACGAAGGCATTCGCCTGTATGAAATCGGTCGCGTCGGTGAAATTGAGCACGACCAGGTCGTACCCCTCGCCCCGCAGGGTTTCGAGGAGGGTTTCCTGGTTGAGGTGCTGGTACAGCTCGTCCCAGTTCATCGTATTGTCGATGTCGAATCCCTCGACGGCGATGAGCGGATTCTCCAGGGCATCGTGCGAAGAGGCCAGATAACAATACGCCTCCCCGGCGGCGTACGCGCCGTTGTAGGGGATCGTCGCCGTTATGGAGAGTGTGTCGTCCGGCATCGGCGTCCGGAGATGTTCCACGCGGAAATAGAAGCCCGCATGCAGGAACGATCCGTCTAGGGTTTGCGCCCGGACGCGGATTTCACGGCGTCCCGTGCGCCCGTAACTCACCGCGATGCGATCCCCGGGCCGGACGGCCCGGTACCCGCTCCCGTCGGCGAAATCGATCTCGATCCGGCGGAGGGCGGACCGTCCGTTGCCGACGATCCAGGAGTCTTCCACCGTAAAGACAACATGCGCCCCCCGGTGCGTGTAGTCGCTGAGGGACGCCGCCGCGAATGTTCTCATTTCGCGATCGGCCTGCGACTGTGCGGCCTCTTCACTCCCGGGCGGCAGGATTTCCTGATCCCCATCCGCAGCGGGGATCCGGTGCGATGTATGGAGAATCGCTATCGGGATGACACCTCGCGCGAGGGAACGTCTCATTGCGCCGCGCAGCGCCCGAACGCCTGCTCGGCCGGGATCGGTCGAGGCTGCCCGCACCGCCTCGAAATAGACCTGCCGCCACTGCCGCAGGGTGATCGGCGGTGCCGCCCTGCTGCCGTCGCATTGACGGTGAACCATGGACATTCCCTCCGGCGCCCCTGGGAAGACGGCACGTTCTGTGTCCCCTGTCCGCCCCCCCCCACCGGTATCTCCGGCCAGATCACCCGCAAACGCGAGAACCGCGCTGAAACCGGCAACCGCGACACAACGAATGAATGCGGCGCTCCATTGCGTGTTCCGTACCTTCATCGTCCTTCCCTTCCCCTCGAATCCCCTTGATTGTTTCGCACGATATGTGCGGCAGGGAGCACATTTCATAAAATTGGGAAATTACCTAGCGTCCATATTGTTAAATAAAAGTATATCACAGTTCCTCGATAAAATGGACGCTTGCCGCCCGCCGCTGCTACATATTCTTGACTACGCGCCTCTTCAGGAGTATGGTAATGAGGACCGGTAGCAGTACAACTGGTTATAAAGAAAGATGTTACATTGAGCGGCGTGCATATCGAGACACGTCGGGGAACGGAACGAACAACTATGAGAGTTCCGGAAAATAATCAAAGGGAGTAACGGGCATGCGTAGAACCCACCGAGTCTGGATCCTCTCAGTATACCTCTTGATCGTGGCGGGCATTACCGCGCTCGCTGCCCTGGCAACGCCGGGCTCGTATTGCGCTACAGCGGCGCTCGACACCCAGAGGGTCGATATTGAATTCGATGAGGTATCGATCGAGGACGGTCTCTCGCAGAGCATCGTCGAGTGCATCGTGCAGGATCGAAGAGGATTCATGTGGTTCGGCACGGAGGATGGACTGAACAAATACGACGGGTACGAATTCACGATCATGCGGCACGATCCGGACGATCCCACGAGCCTCAGCCACAATCATCTTCAGGCGCTCTGCGAGGATAGGAAAGGACTCATCTGGGTCGGAACGTTCAATGGCGGGCTCAACAGTTACAATCCATTCACGGGCCGATTCAAGGTATACCGCCTCCGTCGCGATGATCCGCGCAGCATCAGCCATGATTGCATCAATACATTGTATGTGGCTTCCGACGGCGTCCTCTGGATCGGGACCAACAACGGACTGAACCGGTATAATCGTGAATCCGACGACTTCACGAGATATGGCCACGACCCGCAGGATCCGCACAGCATCGGCGGATCGATCGTCCGTGATATCACCGAGGATCGATCCGGCATGTTATGGATCGCGATGGACGACGGAGGATTGAACCGATTCGATCGAAACAACGGTCAATTTCATGCGTTTCTGAACGACCCGCGGGATCCCTCCAGTCTCAGTGCGAACGCGGTGCGCACCGTGTACGTTGACAAGACGGATGTCCTCTGGGCGGGAACGGTCGGCGGGGGGCTGAATCGTTTCGAACGGGACACCGAGACATTCACCCACTTCACGCATGATCCGTCGAATCCTTACAGCATCAGCCATGACCAGGTGTATGCCATCTACGAGGATCTGAGCGGATCGTTCTGGATCGGAACCAACGGCGGTGGATTGAATATTCTCGATAGGAAGACCGGCCGGTTCTACGTGTACCGAAACGATCCCAACGACCCGGCGACGCTGAGTTATGATGAAATCTACGATATATACGAGGACCGTTCCGGTGTGATCTGGTTGGGAACCTACGGCGGCGGCGCGAACAAGTTCGACCGTAACCGCAAGAAATTCACCACCTACTGTCCCAACCCGGACAATCCGAACAGTCTCAGCGCCGAGATCGTGTGGTCTATCTACGAGGACGAGGACGGCATTCTCTGGATCGGAACGCACGGCGGCGGCCTCAACCGCTTCGACCGGAGAACGGGCCGGTACACGCATTACCGGCACGATCCCGACGATCCGTCGAGCGTCGGCAGTGATATCGTGAGATTGGTATATGTCGACCGGTCCGGCGTCTTCTGGATCGGGACGAACGGCGGGGGGCTCAACCGGTTCGACCGTAATACGGGCCTGTTCGAACGCTTCATGCACGATCCGAACGATCCGGCGAGTATCAGTCATGACGAGCTCAGGTACATATACGAGGATCGACGCGGCGTGCTCTGGATCGGCACCAACGGAGGCGGCCTCAACCGCTTCGATCGTGCCTCGGAGACGTTCATGTGCTACCAAAACGATCCGGATGATTTAACGAGTCTCTGCAACGATTACGTGCGTGTCATGCACGAAGACAGAAAGGGAAATTTCTGGATCGGCACACAGGGCGGCGGACTGGAGAAATTCGACCGTGATGCGGGTACGTTTATGCATTTCCAGCACGACCCGGACAATCAGAACAGCCTGAGCAACGATTTCGTCTTTTCCATCCACGAGGATAAAGCGGGCATACTCTGGCTGGGGACCTGGGGCGGCGGGCTCACGAGATTCGACCCCGGGAAGGAAACGTTCAAGCATTACACCGAGAAAGACGGGCTTCCGAGCAATTCGATCTACGGACTCCTCGCCGATAATCAGGGAAACTTCTGGATCAGCACGAATAACGGTCTCTCCAAATTCAACCCGGAAACGGGACGTTTCAAGCACTATACCGAGGAAGACGGATTGC
Source organism: Patescibacteria group bacterium (assembly GCA_035529435.1). Taxonomy (GTDB): domain Bacteria; phylum Krumholzibacteriota; class Krumholzibacteriia; order Krumholzibacteriales; family Krumholzibacteriaceae; genus DATKWS01. The sequence continues at coordinate 13,789 of DATKWS010000007.1, read as the reverse complement.
AGAGCAACGAGTTCAACGGGAACGCCTTCTTCAAGAGCAGAAGCGGCGAGATGTTCTTCGGCGGTATTCGCGGTTTCAACGCTTTCTTTACCGAAGAGATCAAGGACAATCCCTTCGTGCCGCCCGTCGTCATCACATCGTTTCTGAAACTCAACAAGAAGGTCAAGCTCGATAGCTCGATCTCCGAGATGCAGAAGTTGACTCTTTCTCATAAGGATTACGTGTTCTCGTTCGAGTTCGCCTCACTCGATTTCACCGCCCCCCAGAAGAACGCGTACGCGTACAAGATGGAGAAACTCGACGAGGAGTGGATCTACACCGACGCGGGCAAGCGTTTCGCCACGTACACGACGCTTGCACCGGGCAGGTATCTCTTCAGGGTCAAAGGGACGAACAACGACGGCATATGGAACGACAAGGGTACCGCGATCGAACTGGTCATCACGCCGCCGATCTGGCGTACCATCTGGTTTCAGGCGCTGGCGATACTTATCGTGTTCGGCCTGGGCATCTTTCTCTACCAGCGTCGCCTGCGCAACGTCCGCATGGCTGCGGAGCTCAGGGCGGCGCACACGGCGCAGATGTCTATCATGCCCGGTGAGGATCCCGATGTCCCCGGATTCGATATCTCCGGTATCTGTATCCCGGCAAACGAGGTGGGCGGCGATTTCTACGAGTACTTCTGGTTGAAATCCAACCATTCCAAATTCGGCGTGGCCGTCGGCGATGTCTCGGGAAAGGCCATGTCGGCGGCCATGATCGCGGTTATGTCCAGTGGCATGATCTACCTGCGCGCGGCCGAGGACGGCTCGACATCCGATATCATGACCCAGCTCAACAACCCAATCTACTCGAAGACCAACGATTTCATGTTCACCACCCTCTACCTGACTTCGCTCGACACGGAAACAAAAGAGATGGCCTTCACCAACGCGGGATTCAACAGTCCGCTCCTGAAATCGAACGGTTCCGTCAGATCGCTGGAAAGCGTGGGGGCGCGGTTGCCTCTCGGTGCGATCGAAAATACGCTCTACGAGGAAACCCGTGTGCACCTCAACAAAGAAGACGTTCTCGTCATCTTCTCGGACGGCATCCCCGACTCACGGAACAAGAACAAAGAGTTCTATGACCCGGATAGGCTCATCAGGCTCCTCGAAAATATCGATTCCGTCAAACTCACCGCCCATGAGATAAAGGAACAGATCATAGATGATGTGATGACATTCTCCAGTAATACACCGCAGAACGATGATATAACGGTGGTCGTCATCAAATCGATATGATGGGTGCAGGAGAGACGGTTCAGCGGCAAACCCGATGGTCCGGATCGCCCCCGACGCCGTCTTGCGTTCGAAACAGAGAAACCTCTATGGCCCCTCCTGCGTATTGACAGATACGGAGAGCGGTACGGCATGCGCATGCAGGCGCATCCACGTTTCGAGTGAATCTCAGCCGCATTGCACGGGGTTTTACGTCATGTGTGTCCACCCGAGCCGCGGGCGATCATCCCCACGGAATTTCCGTATCCTCAAGTTGTGCCTGGCACGGGGCGTTCTCCTGTTCATCGCGGGCGCGTACCCTGCATCAGCGGGTGTGCCGCCGTACCAGGTGAAATTCGAACAGATTTCGCTCGATCAGGGACTGTCACAAAGTTCGGTCCGGTGCATTCTCCAGGACAGCAGGGGATTCATGTGGATGGGCACGGAGGACGGCCTCAACAAGTACGACGGTTATTCCTTCAAGGCCTACAAGCCCGTTCCCGGCGATCCTCATAGCATCAGCAGCAATTTCATCAGATGCATCTGCGAGGATCGCAGGGGAGACCTCTGGATCGGTACGAACGGCGGAGGACTCAACAAACTCGATCGGGACAGCGGCAGTTACACTCGTTTTATGCATAGACCCGGCGACGAGACGAGCATCAGCAATAACTACGTATGGTCCGTAATCGAAGACAGATCGGGAATTTTCTGGATCGGAACCGACGGCGGCGGGCTCAACCGGTATGATCCGACCTCCGGTATTTTCACGCAGTACCTTTTTGACCCGGACGACCCGGGCAGTTTGAGCGACGATGCAGTGCTCGTCGTGTATGAGGACCGATCGGGCAATCTCTGGATCGGTACGCGTAACGGGGGTCTCAACCGGTTCGACCGGTACACTGGACGGTGTACCCGCTACCGAAGCGATCCCCGCGATTCGACAAGTCTCAGCGCCGATTTCGTCAGGGCGATATGCGAGGATGCCGCCGGTACATTGTGGATCGGAACCGACGGCGGCGGGCTCAACCGGTACGACCGCCAGAACGGGCTGTTCTATCACTACAGGCACGATCCGGATGACCCGGGCAGTCTGAGTGACGACCGGATATGGTCAATATATACCGATCGAACGGGCATCGTGTGGATCGGAACCGACGTGGGAGGATTGAATCTGTTCGTACCGGGGGATGAAACGTTTTTCTCGTTTCGGAACGATCCGAATGATCCCGTCAGCCTGAGCGGCAACAATGTCTTCTCTATATACGAGGACAGACTCGGTGTTCTCTGGTTCGGCACCGAAGTGGGCGGCGTGAGCAAGCTCGACCGTGACAAGGGAAAATTCCAGCATATCAGGGTCGACACGGGAAATCCGAACAGCCTCAACGATAACCAAGTCTGGTCGATTTACGAGGACATGAACGGCATACTCTTGATCGGTACTCGCAGCGGCGGCCTGAACAGGCTCGATCGCACGACCGGTCTTTGCACCCATTACCGGAGCAGCCCGGATGATCCGAGCGGTCTGACGAGCGACCATGTGCGGACCATCTATGAAGCACCCTCCCAGCCGGGTATCCTCTGGCTGGGCACGGATTACGGGGGGCTTTGCCGGTTCGACACCGCGCGCGAACTGTTCCACTGTTACCGGCATGATCCGGACGATCCGTACAGCATCGGCGGCAACAGGGTGTATTCGATTCTCGAAGACCGGAGCGGCGTGCTCTGGGTGGGAACGCGGACCGGCGGCATCAATATTCTCGATCGCGAACGCGGGCGGTTCACGCGGTACCGGCATGATCCTGACGATCCGGCAAGCATCAGTAATGATTTCGTTTACAAGATATACGAAGACCGGCTGCATGGTCTCTGGATCGGTACGTTCGCCGGCGGACTCAACAGGTTCGACCGCGAAAACAAACGGTTCGTCAGTTACCGGGCCGATACGAACGATCCGGAGAGTCTGAGCAGCGACTGTATCCTGGTAATACACGAGGATCGTGACGGTACGTTCTGGATCGGCACGGGCGGTGGCGGACTCAACAGGTTCGACCGCGAGAGCGGGCGATTCAGGCGGTACGGTAATGCGGAGGGACTCCCGAACGAAGTGGTGTACGGAATCCTCGAGGACGGCAACGGCAATCTCTGGATCAGCACGAACGGCGGCATCTCGCGCTTCGATCCGAAAACGGAGACCTTCAAGAGCTACACGGTGCAGGACGGGCTCCAGAGCAACGAATTCAACGGCGGTGCATACTTCATGAGCGAAACGGGCGAGATGTTCTTCGGTGGGATCAACGGCATAACCGCCTTCTATCCGGAACAGATCAGGGATAATCCGCACATCCCCCCCATCGTCATAACATCGTTCCGCAAACTGAACCGTGAGGTCACGCTGCCCAAGCCGATAGCGGACATAGACGAGCTGGCACTCTCGCACCGCGACTATGTCTTCTCGTTCGAGTTTGCAGCCCTCGACTATACCGCCCCCGACAAGAACCAGTACGCGTACATGATGGAAGGGCTCGACGAGAGTTGGATGTACACCGACGCGAGCAAACGCTTCGCCAACTATACGACACTCCCGCCGGGAACGTACACGTTCCGGGTCAAGGGATCGAACAACGATGGTGTCTGGAACGAGGAGGGTGCCTCGGTCCGGATCGTCATCAGTCCTCCCTTCTGGAAGTCCTGGTGGTTCAGAATCCTCGTTCTTGCCGCGGCCGTTGCGGCTTTTACCGTGCTGTACCGGAGGAGACTGCGCAATGTGCGCTTTGCGGTCGAGTTGCAGGCCGCCCACGAAGCCCAGATGTCTATAATGCCGCAATCGGACCCGCAGCTCGAGCGATTCGACATCTCGGGCATCTGCATCCCCGCCCATCACGTCGGCGGTGATTTCTACGACTACATGTGGCTCGATGACGACAAGACCAAATTCGGGATCGCGATCGGCGATGTCTCGGGCAAGGCGATGGACGCGGCGATGATCGCGGTCCTCTCGAGTGGCATGATATATTCCAAGGCCGACGAGACGAGCATGCCCTGCGAGATCATGACGAGACTCAACCGCTCGATCTTTCGAAAAACTCACGAAACGATGTTCACGGCCCTCTGCTTCGCCGCCATCGATACAGAATCGAGAGATTTCACGTTCTCCGTGGCGGGAATGAACGATCCGCTTCTCAAATCAAACGGGGCCGTCACACGGCTGGAGGCCGCCGGTGCAGGATTTCCGCTGGGTATCATGAGGGAAAATACATACGAGGAGCGTACCGTCGGCCTCAACACCGGGGATGTCATCGTACTCTTCACCGACGGCATAACGGAAGCACGGAACGGCAGCAAGAATTTCTACGGTTGCGAATCACTCGTCGATATTCTGAACGGGATGGACACCGCGTCCCTCTCCGCCGGTGCGATCAAGGAGAGGATCATCACGGACGTACAGCGCTTCGCCGCCGGTTCAAAGCAGCACGACGACATTACGTTGATCGTCGTTAAAGCGAATTCGTGATGCGGCCTCCGGTGCGCGTACGATCACGGCGTCCCGATGGTATATGCAACGACGCGGTCGTCGTAGAATGTCGGAACGACGAGCAACCGCCGCGCGGAGACGATTTCCAGATCGGCCGCATTGATCTTGGCATCGGTGGTATCGATGAGAACGTCGTTGTCTCCACTCTTGCGCACGAGTGTTATTCTACCCTTCCAGTCGGAAACAACGAATCCGTGTTCCCCGTACCGGCGCAAACCGTCGATACCGGAACCGACGGTGGCAACCCGTGCGATCGCTTTGGTATCGAGATCGACCCGTTTTATCGAGCCGTCCCCCGAGTTGCCCACCAGGAGGTGATCGCCGTCGATGCTGAGGCCGTTCGGCATCGAGATCTCATCGCCGTGCAGCCAGGCGGCAACATGGTTTCCGTCGAACCGGTAGATCACGCTGTTCTCCTTCGAGGAATCGGAGATATACACGTTGCCCGATCCATCGACCGCCACATCGTTGAGAAACACAGCTCCGGGCGCCGGATACCGCCTGATGATGGTACCCGCATCTATATCGATCGCGACGAGTTCGTCGATATCGGTTACATACAGCGTTCCACCCGCTATCCCGGCACCCTTTGGGGCGTTCAGCCCCGTCACCCATTCGAGCTCGAGAATCTCCCCGCCGGTCGAGAGCTTCGATATGAAACCGTTTTGATCCTTGCCCATGGGGCTTCCATTGATATTGGAAACGTACAGAACATCCCGTTCAGTATCGTACAGGATGGATTCCGGTGTTTTCATGACCCGTTCGGTGGCCCAGTGTTCTTGCAGGACAATCTGCTGCGCCTGCGAACAGGAAATCAGCAGGACCATAACAAGTATGAGTGTATATCGCATCGTTCTTCCCCCTCGGTGGTGCCTGGAACCTCGTGATAAGCGACGCAATCTTCATCTGATCCGCCGCCAGATCTCCTCGATGTTGAAACGCTCGCCATCGATCTCGAATATGCCGGAATGGTGCCACCGATCTCCATCGAGCCTGCACGTGAAAGAGAGTGTTCTGCCGGCGAGTTTCGGATTGAAATGGTAGGCGATGGTCTCGGTGTACGTATCGCCGTCGAGGGTATATCGACCTCCTCCCGCATACATGATCCCGTCCGGCCCCATGCAGCCGAAGGCGAAATGCGTTTCCGTCAGTATCTTTACCGGCGGGTCCCCGGCGAAACGTTCCGTGGAAGTACCCGACGGAATTACCATCTCCCATGAACCCACCAGCTTGCCTGATGGATGGCCGCATCCAAGCAGTCCGGCAGATACAATAACCGCTATGACACACGTGATAGCTCCGCGCATTACCATCCTCCCTGAAAGCTTTTCAGATCTCCCCGGTCAGTTCGACGAAGCGCTTGTACGGAATCGCTATCAGGCTCTCCGCCTGAAATGCGCCGTTCGAGAGGCTTATCATCGAAACCTTCGCGGCGACCTCCTCGTTCGGGGCCTCGTAGATATCGAGAAAATCGTAGGCTCCGAGCAGTGCGTAATGAGTGATAAAGTTCACCTCGGGACATTTCTTTTTGACTTGATCGAGCCAGGCTCTTCCCAGTCTCGCGCGGTCCTTCATCTGCCGTGCGAGATCGGGTGCCAGCTTCGTCAGGAGCACGTAGGTCTGCATGATCGGGCCCCCCGGATTAAAGGATCATTACCTGTCAAGAAGTGTCACACAAAGACGAAACCAGAATGTGCGGGGAAATTCAAGCCTATTTTCAGAGCGGGCGGCCGCTACGGGTTCACGATTCCGACCCTTCGTCCACCGATTCCCCGGTCGTCCCCATTCTTCCGTAGTGCTGCATGATCCTGTCGAACATCGCCTGTTCGATACGGGCACGCTCGAGGTTCGGCAATCCGGGCTTTTCATCGTCGTGCGCGGGGACCATCCCGTCACGATCCGGTACGACGTCCACTTCTTTCCGCAACGGCTCCTCGCCACCGGAGTCGCTCCTCCCGGCATCGTCCGAATCGCGATCAACGCCGGCCGGTACGGCATCCGCAACCTGTCCGGTCGCGCGATCCCGGCGTGCATATTGGGAGCGCAGGTGTTCGAAGAGACGCCTGCCGCGGAGGAGTCCGCGATCGGTGTAAACGAACTGCGGTAGAAAACGATACCGGCCGTCCCCGCCCCGCCGCCCGGTCGAAAGCAGGGCCATGAAATCGATCAGCACCGCCTCCACGAATTCGTGGCGTGAAATACCGAGGCGTTTCGAGAAATCGTCGATACACTCCTGTATCGGCCCATCAAACTCCGAGGTGAGCATAAGCTTGGTTCTCGCCAGAACACTGAGCGTCAACCCCTTGCGCCGTGCTTCTTCATTCAGGCAATCCCATGTCTCAAGCGGCAGCCTGACTGCCAGCGCCTTGCTCTTTGGCATTATTTCGACCTCCGTGCGGCTGTGCAGCCGGTCCCGTACCGGTCCTCGCGGGTCATCGAACGCGCGTGACATACAATAATATATATTATTATATAATAAGTTATGGAATTTGTAAACAGGTATTGTTTACATGTTGTTTACATGTATGGAATACACTCATTGCTCAAATTTACGGCAATTTTCACATGGAACGTTCTGAATTACGGTGTGGCGGATAGCCTGCCGTCATGTACGGGATACGGGATCATCGGGCGTTCATGTTCCCGGGGGCATCCAGTTAACGATTTCGGCGATGTCCCTGCGCTTTTTCTCTTCCGGTTCCTCGCCGGGAAAACCAACCGCTATCATCGCGGGAACATCCCAGGCGGCTGGTAGATCGAGGGTCCTCTTGACGGCTCGCTTGTTGAACCACCCGATCCAGCACGTTCCGAGACCCAACTCGGTTGCCTGCAGCACGAAATGTTCCCCGGCGATACCTGCATCCACCATGTGATAGCGTATCTTCTTGACTGCTCCCCCGATACGGTGAACCACGGTATCGAGATCCATTGCGATAACGGCGATTACCGGGGCAGTGGCGGCCCACCTGTTGGGCACGACTATCCCGCCGAAGGCCTGATCGACGAGCCGGTCCTTGACGTTCCCCTGCGCGATGATGAATTTCCAGCTCTGCCTGTTGCATGCCGTCGGCGCGTACCGCGCAGCATCGATGCAAAGCGCGATCATTTCCGGTGGGACCGGATCCGGCTTGTATCGCCTGATGCTCCGCCGGCTCCGCACGAGATCCAAGAAAGTATTCATAGTTGCAATTGTTTAATTAACAATCGAATGCCTGTAATACCGAATGTTATTTATAAAGTATCAAGCATGTTTTTTCTCTGTTCGAATTCATCCTTTCCACCGAGGAGCACGGCGCCTGCGGGGAGCTGTTCCGATGCAAGCCGGCACATTTCATCCGATAAACGTCGTATTTCCCATTGTGCATATCGATCGCTCCTGAGGCGCGAGAAATGGTACAGCTCGCGCAGGTTCAATCCGAGAAGCACACGTCTCCGGTGCGCATTGGTCAACGCATACCCTGCCGCCGCGGGAACCCGCCTGCGAATGCTCCGGTACAGGCGCTCCGCCGAGGCCGCTGCGCTCCGGAAGATGCCGACGGCGCGCGCTGATTTTACGGAATCAGGCACCGAAATGCCGAGTCGTGTGTCGTACGGCTGTGCTATCAGGGTCGCCATCCGGTGGCGCTTGAGCTGTGCGAAGCACGAGGAGGAAACAACCAGCTCGAACAGCAGGTGGATCGTCTCGAATTCACGCCATACACTGTCATGCTGCGATATCCGCCGCATCGTCTCGGATACGATCTTCATTCTCCCCGCGGGAGTGAGGTCGGCGGCCAATGCGTATGCCTCCCGGTAGGTCGTGGTACGGGCCGCGAAAATGAGGGCCGCCGCGAGGCGGGTGTCGCCATTGGGAGTCAATTCGATGAGACGCGCGGCGTCTGCATCGCCGTGCGGACCATCACGGTGCGGCCCGATCGAACGGACGATCTCGCTCCGCGCGCGCGATGCATCGAGATAGTACGGGGTCGGCTCGGGATATCTCACGAGGGACGGGGCCAGGCGCCGCGTATGCCGGTAGAGCTTTCCCGCCAGCATCTGTAGCTCATCGAGCGGGTGTGCGCTGAGCCTTCCGATCATGTACTCGAGTTCCCGCGCGTTCACCGTCATGCCGAGCTGGGCCGACGTTGCAAGTGGCATCAGGTAACGCGCATCCTCTTTTGCCACCTCTCCCTTCCCCCCGTGCTCCAGAATCGCGCGGTGGAGCTCCTCGTACAGGCGGTGCAACCGCGCCGTCACCCTGCCGAATTCGCGCTTCAGCCCCGCCGACCGGATCTCGGGCGGTACGACGAGGTCTCGTCCGAGCCGTATGTAGCGCTGTGATTTCTCGGTGAATGAAGCAAGACGAAAATGTTCGAGCTCCTCGACCGCGAGCCGGGATATTCCCATTACGTCGAAATTGAATACGGCGTGTTCGGCCACCGATGCATGACCGTACCGGAAGATGATCTTCTTGTTTGACTCCCGTGCCTTCGCCACCTCCCTCCGCGCCTCCCGCCGGAGGGTGTTGATGCCGCGGGGGTCGCGACTGATCCGCGCATACGATGCCGAGATCACCTCGGGGGTGAGCGCATCCCGTTCCGCTCCCCCGAATTGCTTCACCTGGTCGGCTTCGACATTGAATCCTGCGAGTACAACCTTCACGATAAACACCCCGCCGTTCCCGTCGTGGATCCGCGCGCTGCATGCGCGGCTCTCAGCCCCGAGCACGGGTTCCGCCGCGAACTGTAACAATACCCACCTGGAGAATTATTGCAATCAGAAACTGAAGAGCACGCTGCCGTAGAATTTCCAGTCTTTCCCCTCGTAGAAGGTCATTTCCCTGTTGAACGGATCGGTATACTGCACGTCGTTCAGACCGTAGGCGGCCTCGAACGAAACGGCGAGGGGATAGCTGTAGAAGGTGAATCCCTTCATGCGGATCTCGAATCCCACATCCTTCTTGTTCCCGCGCAGATCGACCTCCTCCTCGTTCCATGCCTTGCCCGCTTCGGCGAACAGACCGAGGTACAGCGATTGGAGGTACACGTGAAATATCTGGTTGTTTATCCGGCGGAGAAACGGGAACCGGTAGGTAACCCGCGCCATGGCCATCTTGGTTCCCCCCATGCTGTAGTACGAATACCCGCGGAGGCCGTCACGGCTTCCGAGGTACAGGTAGAAGAAATCATCGATATTGGTATTGTCCAAGGCACCCCCCTTCACGTAGAGGGAGAGTGCGTGCCGCCAGAACGGCAGGGGCACGTACTCTTCGTACTGAAGCACGTACCGGCCGTAGTTATTCTTACCGTATACCGGCAAGAAGCGATACTCGAATTCACCCGAAGAGAGCTTGTCGTAGGCGCGTGTTACTTCGAGATACATACTGCGTCCGCTGCGTGGATTGATATCCGCGTCGACCTCGGGACGTATCTTCCGGTAGTTGAAGAGGAGTGATATCTCGTCGCCCTTGTAGTAGGTCCACCCCACTTCCTCGCCGAACACGTCGAGTGCCTCGATATTGAGGCCGTATTCACCGTGGTTGTAACGGATCGCGATCTCACTGCGATTGAACGGGGTCGGCGGACGCAACTCGAAGCGGCAGGTGAAGAACGCATCCCACAGATCGTAGCGCGTGTAGAAATCGACGGTCCTGCCGCCGATATCGGTAACGTAGGAGTAGAACTTTCGACTCCGGAAAAGGTCGAGGCTGAATGTCGGCTTGAACTGCCGTGTCTCGAAACCCAGGTATAGATCGAACTCGGTGTTTTCGAGTGCGATCGTGCCGCTCGCGAATACGCTCTGCCGGTCGAGCATGTCGCGGGAGTCGAGCGAGAGACCGATGCGTGGATGCCCGTCGTATATCTGGACCGTCGGAAACAAGAAGAGCGATGTATAGCTGATTCCGAAATTCTCGCCGCCCGATTCTATCTGTTCCCTGATATGTTGCCCGATCCCACCCGCTGTTTCACTCTCTTCGGGAGCGGCCGGCATGCGAGATTCGATGCCATGCCCGATGCACGTTCGCCTGCCGTCCATGATCGCACGGTCGTCATCGCCGGCGTCCACGGCGACGGCGGCGGCACGCCAGCCGGTTATGCGCCGTATCTCGTACCCCCCGGGACCAAACGCTGAAAAGAGACACTCCTCCCCGTCCCCGCCGGACGGATTGAAGGCCCCGCCGATCGTGTTGGTCACCATCACATCCGTTCCGCGCTCGATTTCACGGTAGTAGATATTGAAGATGCCTGCACGATCACTCGCGTAGAAAAAGCCCGTCTCCCCCTCTATCCATACAGGATCGCGCTCATCGGCGAGCCCGTCCAGTACGACCGTCTCGTCCCCCGTTGCCGGGTCTATCAGAACGATATCCCGGCTCACACCGTCGAACCGCGAAGTGAGTATCCCGCGTTCTCCCCACGATATGCCGAAATACTGTCTACCCGGCACCCCAGCGGTGAGTGCGGCGCCCACGCCCGATTCCACATCAACGATCGATACGCGATCGGCGCCGTCCACGCTCACGACGCAGGCGATCCGACGTCCGTCCGGCGACCAGGCGGGATCCAAGCCGCGGAGCCCGTGCGTGAGACGCGTGCTGCGGCCCGTTTCCAGTCGGTACACGAAGATGTCGTTGATCGCGTATCCATACCTGTTCTTCTTCGTCCGCTTCGAGTAACAGATGCCGCGTCCATCCGGTGAAATGTCGAATCGCGAGGTGATCCCTCCGTCAAGCGTCTCCACCTTCCCGCCGGGAGTGCAGCGTACGAGGTACAGATCCATGTAATCCCCTCCCCTGTTCGAGAGGCAGAGGATGCCGTCCCTCCCCGTTTCCCGAACGGGAAAAAGGTTCATGAATCCTTTCCCGGCGATACGTTCTCCTTCGCGGCTCTCCCGTTCGATGGATTCCGCGATCGCTCCATAGTGTTTCGTGACATCCTCGCTCCAGAGCCGGTATAGACAGTCCCCGGAAACGCCGAGCACACACTTGCAGGCGCCGTTGAACGTCCAGTGCCTGAGCCCCGAGAGCGCGTCCATGAGCGCGGCGAGCTTCTCGGGACCGAAACGGCGCGCCAGAAAGAGCACCATTGAGAAGCCCTGGTTGTATACCATCTCCGCCTGGAGGGAATTTTTCCCGAAGACACCCATCTCGTCCATGGAGAGCAGCCTGCCGTTCAGGGCGGCGACGCGGAGCAGCATGTCGCGGTGCGAGTCCCAGAAATCGTTCCGCGCCACGCCGCACTGGAACTGCGCCGTCCCCTCGGCGAACCAGTTCGGAACGATCTCGCCGGCGACCGGCACCGACATCTGAAAGTTCGGATACCCGGTGATCACGTCGGGGCGTTTTTCCCGCTCGAACGAGATCATCTGGAAATAGAGCGCAGGGAACCTCCGCGGCATCTTCATGCTGCTCTGTATCGATACCATGTGGGTGAATTCATGCGTGATGACGTTCCTGAGCCAGTTCGCCGTTCCCCTGAGATGAAACTCGATGTCCGACGCGCTGATATCGATCCGGTTGAGGTAGTAGTAGGTCGCGCCCTCCGCCTGGTCGGATTTGTCGAACAGGTTGATGTGGACCCTCGAGTCCGGCTCACAGGCATAGAATGCCGTCAACGGCCCGTAGATCTCCTCCGCGACGCGCGCCGCCTGTTCGGCGCTCCACTCCTCACCGGGATGGTAGTGGATTTCGAAATGATCGGTTGTGAGAGTCCGCCATTCGATCTCGGTATGATTCCATGCCGGCGAAGCGTTCGGAACGCTCAAGACAGCGAGCATCGACAGAATCGAGAGTGTGTGGAATCTTCGTCCGCGCGAGGCAACCGTCACCGTCACTTGTTCCCCGTCTGATGTTATGCCTTTATCTACCGTTACAGGGGTCACAAGTCTTCCCTCGAAGCAGGAAAACATTCCCCTGTAAGTTAATTACTCGTCCCGGTCTCTGCAAGTTTAATACGCGCCCGTCCCCGACCGCGACGCGTGCCTCCCGTGCAAAAACAGATCCGGTTCTCGCGGGCACCGGGCACCGGCCGGATCCGATGATACGGTAGCGCCGTGACATCGCCGCTTCCCGCTACCGCGGACGAATATCTTTCAGGTAGCGGTAGATATCGCTGTCGGTCGTCAGGATGACGCGAGAGTTCTTTCCCACCGTCTGCTTGTATATCTCGAGTGTCTTGAGAAACGAATAGAACTCGGGATCCTGCCGGTACGCATCGGCGTATATCTTTGTCGCCCGCGCGTCCGCCTCGCCCTGAATCTCCTGCGACCGCTTGTACGCCTCCGACTGGATCCTGTTGAGCTCCCGCTCCTTCATGCCGACGATCTCGGCCTTCTTTCCCTCTCCCTCGGAGCGATATTTTGAAGCGATACGCTGCCGCTCGGAGTTCATCCTCTCGTACACCTTTTTTTGGACTTCCGTGACGTAGTTCAGACGTTTTATCTGCACATCGAGCAGCTCGATGCCGTACTGCGGAACGAGTTCGGACGCCCTCACGAGGACCTCCTCTATCAGCTTCTCGCGTCCTATCGAGACCTGTTCGTAGACCGCCGTTATCTCCTCATTCGTTTCGTCCGTCTCTTCGGTGGCCTCCTGGCGCTCGAGAATCTGGTTGGAGTTACGAACGACCTCTATGAGGAGATGGCTCGAGACCACATCCCGCGCCGCCGAATCAACGATATCGTCGAGTCGCCCCATCACCCCGGTTATGTTCCCCACCGATTGGTAGAAGAGCAAGGGGTCGGTGATGCGCCACCGCGCAGTTGTGTCCAGCCAGATATATTTCTTGTCGGCGGTCGGGATCTGGGCGGCCGAGCCATCCCAGTTCAGGATGCGTTTCTCGAACCGGTGCAGTGTTTGAATGAGCGGAATCTTCACGTGCAGTCCCGCATCGGTGATGGCGCCGCCGATCGGCTTGCCGAACTGCGTGATGATAGCCTGTTCGGACTCGCTGACGGTGAATAACATGTTGCTCAGCACGATCAGCGCTATGATGATCAAAACGATTGCGGCCAATAC
>DATKWS010000006.1:0-5345 GCA_035529435.1 Patescibacteria group bacterium | reverse complement strand
AGGAGGGGAGCATCCGCCGGGTGGGCGAGACGAGGGAGCGGCCGGTCGATGTCAGGGTCGTCTCGGCATCCAACGACGAGATCGGCGACCGGGTGAGGGCCGGCACCCTCCGTGCCGATTTTTTCTTTCGCATCTCCGTGGAGCGGATCGATCTCGCGCCGCTTCGGGAGCGACGGGAGGACATCGTTCCCCTCTTCGCATACTACCTCCATACGCTCGACGGCCCCTGCGAGATGGAGCGCGATATACCCGAGCTTCTCGAACGGTACCTCTGGCCGGGCAATGTGCGCGAGGTGATCAATATCGTAAAGGCCCTCGTGCACCGCGGTACCGGTGAAGATGTCATCCGCGCCGGCGATCTCCCGCTCCGGATCAGGGATGCCGACGCCGCCGAGATGTGGGGCCAGGGGGAACGATTCGCCGGTGATCTGGAGCTGAGGCGGCTCCTCTCCACCGAGTACTGCCGCGCGCATCCCGCCCGGATCAGGGAGCTGATCCTCTCGAGCCTTGAGCGCTGCCGGGGCAACTATTCCGCCGCGGCCCGCGAACTCAGTATCAGCCGCGCCACCCTCTATCGACGGATGAAGGAGCTGGACCTCGCTTGAGGTCGCTCCTCTCCACCGCCCTCTCAAAACTTTTTCTCAGCATTCTGCGCACGGCATGCCCATCGCCCCGCTCCACCTGTTTCAATTGTTTCAACTCTCATTCCGTGACCCGTGCCTTCACGATCCGTTCCCCCGGATCGAGGCGCTGTCGAGCTGGGTATCGAACGGATGCCTATTTCAGAACCACCATCTTCTTCGTCTGCGATGATTCGTTCGCCGAGAGCCGGCAGAAGTAGACGCCGCTCGCGACCGCTCGTCCCGCGTCGTTGGTGCCGTTCCAACCGATGGAGAATCCCCCCGCACGCGGCGCCTGCTCCTCGTCCACCAGAGTCCGCACCAATCGCCCCGCCACGTCATGCACCGTCAGCCTCACCCGCCCCGCCTCGGGGATCGAGTACCTGATCGCCGTCACCGGATTGAACGGGTTGGGGACATTTTGCCGGAGCGCGAAGACCGGCGGCGCTTCGGGCCGCTCGGCGGCCACTACGACCGAAAGCTCGTTCAGCGGGGCGAGCGGATCGCCGAAGAAGCACATCGACCGCGCGACGAGCCTGGTAGGCGCATCGAGCTCCGCGTCCTCAAGCATCCGCCGCTGGGCCTCGAGGAAGCTCGCCGCCATCGAACGCGCCGGATCGGCGTAGAGCTCATCGACGTGGATCACCTGATCGAACGGGGAATCGTCCATCCCGACATCATGGGCATCATGGGGTGGAGCGCCGGAGGCGTGTTCGCCAACTGGGCCCTCGTATCCACTGATCGCTTCAGGGCGATCTCCACCGGCGCCGGTGTGGCGAACTGGGTTTCCCTGTATGCCGAAACGCAATTCTCCTGTGAATACTATTTAGGCGGTACCCCGTATGACAGCCGGGAGCGCTATATCGATCTGTCCCCCTTGAAATATATCGGGAACGCCGTGACACCGACGCTGATCCACTTCGGCGAGAATGATCGAATAATACCAAAGTCACAGGGGGAAGAGCTCTACACGGCCTGAAGAAGATGGGTGTGCCGGTCGAATTCATCGTCTACCCCAACACGGGGCATCATATCAGCGATATGCGATACCAGTTAGCCAAGATGCAGGCGGAGCTCGCCTGGTTCGAGAGGTGGATCAGGGGTGCGGGAGGGTGGATCGACTGGAAGGGTCTCATCGGGACCGTGAAGAGGGAGTGATTCGGGTATTTCCCGCAATGGTAGCGGTTACGGTGATAATCTAACGAAAATGAGAGGCGCTCCCCCTTGAGGGGGGAGCGCCTCGTTGCAACTAACTGCTTTTCAAGCGGCACGAACGGGATCGTTCCCGCTCGAGCTCCCGCCCAGGCTCCCGCCCGGCCGGTTACTTCATCCCCACCAGCTCGGATGTTGCGGTGCCGCCGCCCATCGCCGCGGGGAGCTGGATCGTTCCCCGCACGATGCAGCGCGGATCCTTCTCGCTGATGAAGAGCGTGCCGCCGCCCAGCTCGCCATCGAGGGGCTTCAGCTCGACCTTGTACGCCTCGAACGAGCCCGCCGGAACGGTCACATCCTCCATGCCGGTCACCTCGAGCAGCATGGTGCGCGACCGCTGCGTGATCAGCTCGAAGACGCGCAGTGTCGTCTTGTACCCGCTCGTGAGCGGCAGGGCCTCGAGTGCGATCTCCATGGCCGTATCACCGCCGAATACCGGCGCCTCCAGCGTGGTGTTGATCGGCATCACCTGGGGGCCCATGCTGATCGTGCCCGTCACCGTCTCGGGGGTGTATTCCATCTCGACCGCGATCTGGCCCTGTTCCACGCTCCGGTGTATCGGGAGCAGGGTGGTCCGGTCGACCAGGAAGACGTCGGTCGCCGTCCCCTCCGGCGAGGTCTGTGTCGTCGTGGTGCGCCACACGTCCCTTCCGTTTTCGGTCGCCTGCTCGTACGTCCGCGTGATGTCGACCGCGATCTCCTGGCCGGCGCGAGTCACGGTCGCCTTGTAGTTCAGGGTCATCGGTTTCAGAAGGGCCGTATCGACCTTCGGGAGCGGCGCGGTCTTTGCAGCCTCGGGGT
Source organism: Patescibacteria group bacterium (assembly GCA_035529435.1). Lineage (GTDB taxonomy): Bacteria > Krumholzibacteriota > Krumholzibacteriia > Krumholzibacteriales > Krumholzibacteriaceae > DATKWS01. The sequence goes on along the minus strand of DATKWS010000006.1, from coordinate 2,712 downwards.
CGGCCTCGGGCTTTTCGAGCGTCACCGAGGCGACGTCCACGGTGATTTCCTCGAGCCGTTTGGCGATGTCCGGCTTGACCGATTCCTGGTACCGCCCGCCGATGTGCTTTGCGAGGAACTTCTCCATGGCGACGACCATCGCCTGGCGGTTCTCGACGCCGAGGAAGCCGTGTCCCTCGTCGGCCGCAACGAGATACTCGACCGGAAGGTTCCGTTCGCGCATCGCGATGACGATCTGGTCCGACTCGGGCTTCTTGACGCGGGGGTCATTGGCCCCCTGGACGACGAGGAGCGGCGCCTGAATGTTGTCCGCCGAGAAGAGCGGGGAAGTAGCCTTCAGCCGCTCCATGTCCTCGGGATTCTCGGGATCGCCGACCTGTTCGTTGAGGAACTTCCGCGCCGTTTCCCAGTATGCCGGGATCGAGTTGAGGAAGGTCAGCATGTTCGATACGCCGACGTAGTCGACACCCGCCGCGTAGATATCCGGCGTGAAGGCGAGGCCCGCCAGAGTCGCGTACCCGCCGTACGAGCCGCCGAATATCGCGACCTTGTCGGGATTCACCCACCCCTTGTCGATCAGGTACTTGACGCCGTCGGTGATATCGTCCTGCATCGTGAGACCCCACTGCTTCTTGCCGGCGTTGAAGAACGCCTTTCCGAAACCGGTCGAGGCCCGGAAGTTCGGCTGGAAGACGGCGTAGCCGCGGTTCGCGAGGAACTGCGAGTAGGGATCGTATCCCCAGTAATCGCGGGCCCACGGTCCGCCGTGGGGAAGCACGACGACGGCGAGGTTTTTCTTCTTGATCCCCTTCGGCACCGTCAGGTAGCCGGAGATCTCGAGGCCGTCGCGGGCCGTGTACCTGACCGGCTCCATCGGCGCGAGGTGCTCGACGGGAAGCTCGGGACGCGGCCGGTAGAGGAACTTGACCTCGCCCGTCTGCATATCATACAGGTAGCGGGCGCCCGGATCGGTATCCTTGGTCACGGTCACCAGCCAGAGCCGGTCATCGAGCGTCGCCGGCCCGAAGTAGACGTCCCCCTCGGGAAGCTGCTTGACCAGCTTCTTGTATGCATTTTCGAATTCCTTGTCCTTGAAATAGGTGCGGAGGCGGTCGCCGACGTAGTAGGTGGCGACCATCTCGTCCGTCTTGTTGGAGAACTCGACGCCGCCGAAATCGACCTGCTTCTTGGGATCCATCTCGACGATCTCTTCGTTCAGCGTTACGGGATCGAAGAGGATCAGGCGGCTGAGGTTGACGTCCTCACCCTTGTTCGTCTCTATGTAGACGCGCTTTCCGTCCTTGTGGAAACGGACGGGCCCCGCGTTCTCCTCGTTGGTCGTCGTGTATACCGAAACGAAATCGTCGCCGTCGATGCGGAGCAGATCGGTCCCGCCGTCGTCCGTTTCACGCATCGCCATGCGGAGATTTCCCTCCAGGTCGAAAATCCATCCCTGGAGGTTGAGCTCCTCCGAGTTCTCGCGCATCAGCGTGAGCTTGCCGGTCGATATCTCGAGCTTGTACAGATCGTGGTACCGCTCGTCACGGTCGTTCAGGCCGACGAAAGCGATATCGGGCATGCTCCTCGGGGCTGAGTACAGCATAACGCGCACGCCCTCGAACGGTGTGAGGCACGCCGCCTCGGGCACCTCCTGGCCCGGCGCGGGATCGGCGTACGGATCGACCCGGTACGCGAGGAAATTTTCATCCCCACCCTTGTCCTGGACGTAGAGGATCCAGCGGCTGTCCCACGACCAGGTGTAGTTGCGCACGGCGCGGTTCGTGTCGGCCGTGATCGGACGGGCATCCTCGAACGGCTCGTCGATTGTCTTGATCCAGATGTTGAGTTTTCCCTTGAAAGGCTTGAGGAACGAGAGCATGGCGCCGTCCGGCGAGAGCTGTCCCCCCGCGATCTCCGGGTCACCGAAGAAGATGTCCCGGTCGATGATCGGGGGCAGCTTCTCGAGATAGTCGAGCTCCTGCGCCGCCACGCTGCCGATGAGCAGCAGAATGAGGGCCAGTATGAGCATCGATCGTTTCATGAAAAACCTCCTTTTTCATGTTTTAATCCCCACAACTGAAAGATTCCAAACAGTACCCTTGTAAACGAGGGAAACTAGCGAAATGTTTCGAAAAAATCAAGGATTTAATGGCGTTGTCCTTCCTAAAAGCTCTATCCCGGCGATTCACCTGCCGCCGGCCTCCTCGATCCATCGCGCGAGGTGCGCGGCGCGCGTTTCGGCGTTGAAATGCTCCGCGCTCCGCCCGGCGCCGAATATATTGCCCAGGTAGAACGGCAGCGCGATCCCGGCCATGAGATATCCGCCCGTGTAGTGCTCCTCGCTGAACAGCTGATAGGTGGTATATATGAGGAGGCCGTTGAATATGAAGTGCCGGAAGGCGTCGAAGCGGCGGCCCGTGTAGAGCTGTCCCGATCCGGGCAGCAGGGCGGAAAGAACCGACGCAAGGGCCGGATTTCTGCGCGGAAGGTGCGGTCCCTCGGAAGCCTTCCCGGCGAGGAATGCTGCGGGGCGTCGGTGCGGCGAGGCCGGGTGCGCCGCTGCCAGCGCGGTGAATCTTCGATGCCCCCGATCCGAGCGCCCTCCGGCGAGCGAGCAAAGCCCGTCGAGGAAGGCGAGCCGCTCGACCGGAGGCGGAGAGTGTCCCGCGTGCGGGGCGAATCGATCGATGATTGTTCCGGCCGTGCCGTAAC
>DATKWS010000005.1:0-7835 GCA_035529435.1 Patescibacteria group bacterium | reverse complement strand
GAAAAAGCGCGTGAACGCCTCCTCGAAACGCTCCTGCGTGTAATCATCGAATATGTCGTCCCGGCACACGAGGAGCCTTCGAACCTGGGAATCATCCTTCGGCACGAACTCCACTATGAGGTGGCGGCACAGCCTGCCGAGGAACGCGGCGATCCGGTCGAAGGGGAGATTGTTCGATATCGCCAGATGATGAATCAGCGCGAGCGCCAGCACCGTGCCGGCGGGACCCCGATCGAGGATCGACATGCGCTCCTCGCCGGCCCAGCCCATGCCGGCGGTGGGATTCGTCAAGTCGAGCAGCAGGGGGAGAATATTTCCCACCCCGTCCGCCGCGCACGCGCGGTAGTTCCGCTCGACGGCGGCGGGATCGACATCGAACGAGACGACGGATCGGCCCCGCTCCGCCGCGATCCGGCTGAACCGTCCCGTGTTCGCACCGAGATCCCATACCGTTCCGGGCGGCAGGCCGTCGAGAAACTCTCGCACGAGCCGTTCCTTGGAGCCGAGCCCCTCCGGGGTATAGTTCGTATCATCGTAGTACTCGGCCCACTCGGTACCCGCCGGTTTCCAGGAGAGCCCCTTCACGGCGGATTCCAGGCTGTCGACGATCCCCAGAACTCCGGTGCGGCTCACCTTCCCGCGCCCACGGGGACTCTCCGTTTCCCCCCCGTAGCGGCGCTGGTACCGGGCATGCAGGTGGATGTGCGTGAAGAGCGAGAATTTCAGGCGCGAGCTGAACGGGAGAAGCCGACCGGCCAGATCGAGCGGTACGCCGTCGATGTAGACCCTGAAGAGCTGGCCGAGGCGGATATCGGTGTGACTCATGAGCGCCAGCGGAGCGAGAAAGTGCTGGCAGAACTGGCGATACGCGACCCAGGGTCGCCCTTCCCGGTACCGCTCGAACGAGAGCGTGTCTATGAAAACCGGCGTGACGCCGTCGAACTGCACGTTGAACGCGCTGCAATCCTTGAGTGACATCCCGTGCGCCAGCGCCTTCTTCTGTATCTCGAGGGTCACGAGGGCGGCATCGCGCAGTTGGCTGAAACACCACTCGTGGGGGTACGAGATGAATGGAACGGGGCGCGGGCGCAGCACCCGGTACGCCTCACCGGTGACGGCGAGCGAGCGATCGGCCTCTTCGTGCTCTACGAGGAGTCCGGCGGCGGCGAGCTCTCCGTACAGGCCCGACTCGATCAGGGTGTCGTAGTCTTCCCTATACCGTACGTTCACCTGGCGGTACAGGAATCCATCTTTGAAGAATACAAATCCGTTCGGATCGCGGAAGGAACCGCCGTGCTTCCCGTTATCCATCTTCACCCGTAGGTTCGTCTTCTTTCCGGCCGTTTTTCTTCGAGGTACTCCTGCTGAAGAAGACTTGAATTCTTTTCCAGAGCAGCTTGAGCGTGAAGGCGGCACCGACAAGCCCGGCTATAACTATCTGCAATATGTAACTTCCCGTTCCGGGATCGATGTAGGCATAAGCGTTACCGGTGGAGACGAAGACGGCGGCGGCGGCCCACAAGCCCGAAAGCGCTGCAAATCGAAATCGCCGCATTACGCTATCCTCCCTCCCGGCGATGCCTCGCCGTCCGAGAATGGACGTTCACATGATGAAAAACGGTATCCCCGGGCCTCACGAACCGATAACCGGGTCTATCCCGCGGGGGCGCCCGGATAATCCGCAATCTCCATTCTAACAAAATAGTGACATAATTGCCAGGGCAATGTGCGGTGTGAACGTGCGGCATGAGCGAACGGTAACCGTGGCGCCGGATTCATGCGGCCGTGCCCCCCAGGACGGCGGTATCCCCCAGGGCCGCCGTGCCCGGCGCGGATCCCCCTAGTGCGTCACGCGCACCGTCAGGGGTGTTTTGATCGCGGATGTATCGTAGCCGTTTTCCTCGAGGTGCTCGATGATCAGCCGTCCGGCCTCCAGCGGATCGGGCAGGCTGCTTTCATCGCAGGGCGCCGTGTGTCCCGCAGTATTCGACACGGTGAGAACGCCGCTCGCGAGTTCCAGCTCGTAATACCTCTGACAGCAATGAACACCCATTGCCTTGAGGGAATAAAACGGCGGCACCGCCTTGCCCCTGTCCGCCACCCGCTGTCCCTTTATCCTGTCGGGAACGATCCTGTGCTTCGGATCGGTCGTGAAGATGAGCCTGCGCGGCTCGATCTCGGACGAAATCAGCGACAGTCCCCCCATCCAAGCGGGTTGCGCAATGTCCATGTAATCCAGAATGGTCGCGGCGATATCGAGATTCTGCACGTTCGCTTTGATGCGCCCGTTGTGCCGGCCGCCCGGGAATATGAAAATCAGGGGAAGCCGGTCGTTCACGGTGAAATTCTGGCCGTGGTCCGAAAAGATCACGATCACGGATTCCCGCAGCAGGTTCATCTTCTCGAGCCCCTGCACGATCCTTTTGAGGTGGTCGTCGAAGGTGAGGATCGCATCATCGTAGAAATCCGTCTCCCAATGTTCCTGTTGCTTCCTTCCCCTCGAGAACAGCCCGCGATTAGGCTCGAAGACCGGTCCGTGGGTTCCCAGCAGGTGCATATGCACGAAAAGCGGCGATGAGGCTCCACGCACCTGTTCGAAGAAGTTCCTGATACGCTCGGCGTCCCTGCCGTACCTCTTCTTGAGGGGCCTGACGACCTCGCCGAGCGGATCCTCCATACTCTTCCGTCCGATCACGTGCATGAAGCGATCCATGACACGATCGCCCATGGTGCGGAGAAAATATGACGGCTCCTGGCCGAGAAACAAGACGACGCCGACGGATCCACCAGCGTCCGCGATTTCCCTGAAGTTAGCCCAATGGAACGAATTGCGCAGGTTGAGATCCTCCGGGTCCGCATGATAGCGAATGCTGATGTCGATATTCCGGTAACCGTAATTGCGCAATACTCCCGGGAGGTGCTGATACGCATCCCTCCCCTTGAGGATCTCCGGGGGATAGATCAGCTTCGTCTGTGTGGGGAGCTTGCCGGTGAGCACCGAGGCGATCGAGGCACCGGACGTGCCCGCGTTCGGGAAACAGTTCTCGCACACGAGGGCCCTGCCGGCCATCGAGTCGAGAAAGGGAGTCGTGGCCCTGTGATACCCGTAGATCGACATGTGCCCGGCCATCAGCGCGTCGCTCGAGATCAGAAATATGTTCGGCTGATTTCCGTGGGATGCCTCATCCGTGCCCCCGCCGGCGTCGCCCGGTCCGCCGGAGCGGGACGAGCTCACGGCCGCAATGCCGGACGCGGCCACCGCGATCACCGCGATGATTACGGGAATGCGCCGCCTCTTTGCCCGGAGGAGCACGCGTTGCAGTCTCGACAGGAACCGGAAGGAGAAAAAAACGAGAACCGCCGCGAGTACAACGTACAGCGCCAGGGCAATCCCCTCCGTCGTCCGCACGCCGAAACCGAAAACGGTATAGGTGAAGTTGTCGACGAGGAGAAACAACGCCACGGCCAATACGACCGACGTAACGAGCCGCACCGCCGCCGAGCAGAACGCCCCGAATAAGCGGTTCCGTACGAGAACGGCGGGAATCCCGAAGAGGGCCGTAACGATGATTCCGCACAGGAGGGGCGGCGCCGGTGATGCCAGGAGTATCCTGATGGCATCGAAGGCGCTGAGAACCGACATGAATGACGGCTTGGTGACGAAGAACAACCATTCCATGAAAACATAAAAATAGATCGCGAGCACCATCAGGGCGGCCTGGATCGTCCAGGCACGGACCATGCCGGTCTTTTCCGCAGACATTTCCGTAGACATCGCCACCGTCTCTACTTCCACCCGGAACAGGCCGCCCGGGAGACATGTGATCCCCGCGGCGCCGGTTGTGCGAGCGCCGGGGAACAACCCGGCCCGCAGTATCCGTATTCATATAAACTTATATCATATATGAAGTTCGGCTTCAATCACAAATATCATTCGCACCGTTGCGCGCCGGTGTGCTCCGGACCGGCTGATTATGTACAATTGCGGAACCTCTTGCCAATTTTTTCGTAAAATATGGTAATTCAAGCATTGCAGTACGGATTCAGCATCCGATCGGCATTTTGAATAAAGGGGGCGTATCATGAAATCACGGAACAGGCGGTTCGGGCGGGCGCCGGCCGGAACAAATCAAAAAACGCGATCTACCACGAATCCGGCCAGCTTCACGAGGGCCCGCTTGTACACCGTATCCTCGTAATCGCCGAGACATGCAAGGGCCCGGTCGGTGTATTCTCTCGCTTTCCGTTCGGCATACTCGATCCCGCCGGATTCCCTGACGAACCGGCGGATCGTTTCGAGATCCTCGCTCTCGATCCCTCTTTCCAGTATGGCGCGGACATCATCCCCGTTGCCGTTGTTGGAATGCTCGAGCCCGTAGAGAAGCGGCAGCGTCCATGTGTGCTCGAGGAGATCCTGCGAGGCGGGTTTTCCCATACAGTCGGACGTTCCGACGATATCCATCACGTCATCCTTGATCTGAAACGCGATCCCGAGGTCCCGGCCGAAGCTTCTGAACGCCGCACGGTCCCTTCCGCCGTTGTTCGATGAGGACGAGAGAACACCCAGCTCGCAGGCGACGGCGAGGAGGGCTGCGGTCTTTTTCGTTATGAGATCGAAATACGATCGTTCCCCCGGCGGCCCGCCGGCATGTCCGTTCTGCAGCTGGATCAGCTCGCCCTCGCAGATCCACTTGATCGCCATCGACATGATGTTGGTCACTTCCGGGTTTTCGATGTGCGCCAGGCGGTACAGGACACGGGAGAAGAAGAGATCGCCGACCAGGATGGAGGCCTTGTTGCCCCAGACCACGTTCACCGACGGTGCGCCGCGCCGGAGATCCGACACATCGATCACGTCGTCGTGGATCAGCGTGGCGCTGTGGAGGAGCTCGACCATAGCGGACGTCTTGATCGAGATGTCGGTGATCCCCCCCGTCATGCCGCTCGAGAGGAGCACCAGCATCGGGCGCAGGCGTTTGCCCCGGTGCAGCGCCACGTGCCCGACGATATCATTGATGATCGGGATATCCGAGGTGACGAGCGTCCGGATCTCATCCTCGACATCCCTCAGTTCCGTTTCGATCGGTGCCGTGATTTCTTCGATCATCGTCATTCCCCTCCACCGCAGGGGGAGGCGCCGCGATCACGACGGGATTGAGGACCGTTCCTCTTCCCGAAGAATTTCCTACATCTTTTTGCTGCCGAGAAACTCGAGCATCGCCTTGCTGATCTTTTCATTCTTCAGAAATTTGTCCATTATCCGGTCCATCGCCGCAAGGGTTCTCTGGAGCTCGGTCAACCGCCCGTGAACCTCGCGGTTCGTATCGGCGTCCGTCTCCGACAGGAGGTGCCGCAGGGCGCCGAGGGCCGGATCGAACTCCCGTTTTTTCCGCTCGATCCCGATTTTGAAGAGCATGTTCCACACGTCGGGCTCCGTGACATAGAAATCGCGCCGGTCCCCTGACAGGTGCACGCGCTTGATGATTCCCCAGTTCCGCAGCTCCTTGAGTGACATGCTGGCGTTGCCGCGGCTGATGCTGAGTTCCGTCGCCACCGTGTCGAGATCGATCGGCTCGTCGGACAGGAGAATGAAGGCGTGGATACGCGCCATCGAGCGGTTGATGCCCCATAGGACGCCCATCGATCCCCAGCTCTCTATGAATTGCTCGTACCCCTCGGGCAGCACGGTTTCATTCCTCCAAACACGCGGGCGGGATCCATTTAAAACAATAAAGTTTCATTACATTCAGAATCTATTGAATAATAACATCGCACGGTATCCCTGTCAATACACCTGTGGCCGAATATCACATTTTATCGCGCTATTTACGCCTCAGCGTGCTGATCGAATCGACCTTGAGGCCCGTTACATTCCCCTCGTCATCGATCTCGAAGATCAGTCTGTTCTTGTTGAATTCGTCCATCCGCCAGCCGTCCTCGCCGGGGGGCTGGAGCTTGATCGTCGCCTTCTCGAGCGGATCGTACACGGCGAGCCCGCCGTCAAGGTAGCTCACGGTGAAATCGGCTCCGAGGGCGGCAAGGTGGTACGTTCCGAGATAGGGCCTGAATTTCTCGGGAACGCCCCCGGTGGTCTCCGTGGCGGTCTGCTCCTTTGCCGGCTCCGCGGCGGTCTCACCGGTCTCCTGCGGAGTTTCCCCGCTTGTCGTCGATGGATCGGCCTTCTTCGGCATGACGATGATCTCGTGCACCTTCATGATGTCGACCTCACCGGCGTCGTTCTCGATGAACGTGAGGAACAGCCGGGGCGATAGGGTGCAGTACCATCTCCCCTCCTCGTCGGGATCCTTGAGGGCCAGGACCATCTTGTTCGGGATATCGAGGGCGAGGGCCCGGTCCCGCACGACGATATTCAATCCGGAGCCCTCGGGCTGTGCGACATTTTTGTATTCACCCATGTATTTTTCGTACTTCCCGAGTGCCGCGGTGGAGTCGGCGGATGTTTCACCGGTGCCGGTGCGGTAATCGAGGATCTCCATCTCGTGAGGATTGAATGATATCGTCATCGATTGCATCACGCCGATCCGTATGTGGCCGGAATCGACGAAATCCGTCTCGGCGGCCGTCGCATCGACCGGTATCCACCCCGTCTCCCCCATGTAGATTTCGCTCCAGCCGTGCTGGCCGAAACTCCCGCCGGCATTGGGCGTGTACATGCAACCCCAGATGACGCGCGCCGGTATACCCACCGCGCGGCAGAACGCCGCGAGGAGGAGCGAGTGGGCGCCGCACTCCCCCGCCCGCATATCGTACGTCCTGCGGGCCGCACCGCCCCCGGGTATCGCGTAACTGATATTTTCGGCGACCCATTCGCTGAGGCGGACCGCCGCCTCCCATGAGTCCTTCGATCCTTCCGTAATTTCGCGGGCCTTCTCGACGAGGACCGGATCGTCCGATTCGATCAGTTCCCCCGGCTCGAGGAACTCCCTGAGCGATTCGTCTTTGCTGAAATCGGGGGGAAACGGGGGCGCGCCGGTACCGCCGTAACGCGGATGCTCGATCTCGAAAACACCCTCGATCAGGTTGTCCTTCACCGTCCCCGCGAACGCCTGCCCGGGAACATTGAGATTTTCAGGCGTCACCTGCAACCCGACCGGTTCGATGACGGCCCTGACCTTCATGTAGGAAATCGCCGCTATGTCGGCGATCGTGACGTTGGTCCTGCTCATTATCAATTCATCGATATTCGCATTCTTGATCTTTTTCACGATAGACGGCTTGGCGAGATAGACCAGCCTGTTGCCGATCGGAATCACCTTGAGCATGCGGCCGGTCTCGGCGTCGATCCACCATTTTATCTTGAGGTCCGTCGAGAGATTCATCTCGTCGAGGATGATCGCGTTGTAGGTGTTTCCGGCGAGCTTCAACTCCTCGGTGCCGGCCTTGGTATAGGTCGTCTTCTGCACCACGGCATCCCGCACCTCGAAGATGTCGTATGTCTTCTCCTCGAGGGCGGCATCCACGAAATCACTGACGAGATGCGGAAAGAAGAGCGTATTTTCGAGCACCACCCCGGGGGCGATCGGGACGAGCTTCTCGCCGCCATCCGACGAGGTGACACGGATCGTGTCCCCCTCTACGAAGACGGCGGAGTCCAGTTCTATCTCGCCCTGCTTGACATCGCTTTCATGATACGTGAACCGGCCCGTCGCGGGATCGACATGATAGGTCAGCTTGACCTCGGTGTTGAATGCCATGCCGAGCGCGGTGAGCATGGCGAACATCTTCTCCTTCAGAAGGATCAGCTCCCGGCCGTCCTTTTCAATCGGCGCTATGTCGAATTCCGCGTAGCCGCAGAGGACGCCGTTGATCTCGAT
>DATKWS010000004.1:0-8137 GCA_035529435.1 Patescibacteria group bacterium | reverse complement strand
GACGGAACGGGAGCGTTCCGAATTCGAAATAGAAGCCGATGTCGTGCTCGATGCTTTTTCACGTGAGGTTGAAGTGCGCGGTCTATCCGGGCCCCTCCGCCTGCGGTGTACCATGGCGGACACGGTGGCCGTCGACGGCGGTTCCATGGCCGCGGGGGTGAGGGGAGTATTCGCCGCGGGTGATATGGTCACGGGACCGCGGAGCGTGGTTGAGGCGATCGCGTCGGGGCAGAAGGCGGCGAGGGGCATACGTGCATATCTCGAGGGCGATCGTACGCCGTCGATATACGATCAACTCGGTGATGACCAGAAGCATCCACGGGAGTTCGCGCTCGAGCGGCTTCCCGGGGAGCACACGGAGCGAAGTGCCGTTCCACGCGAAGCACCGGAGCAACGCCGGAACGATTTCCGTGAAGTGGAGCACGGATATCAGGAGCGCGTCGCCAAGCTCGAGGCGCAGCGTTGCCTGCGGTGCGGTCTTTGCGCGGAATGTGTTACGTGCACCGATATCTGCGAGCGCAAGGATCTTCAGCTCGCACTCGGTGAGGAACGCACCATCACCGTGCATGCGGAGCGTGACTTCTGGGACTGCAGGCCGTCCGAGGTGTCGATCGAGCTCGATAACGAATCACGGAGTGTGCCTGCGGTGAGAACCGTGACCCGTGTACGACCGGAACTCTGCGTGGGGTGTGGACGCTGCGAGCAGGCCTGCGGATTCAGCGCGGTACGGGTCAATACGTTTCCCGGCGGCAGATTCGTCTCGGAGGTCAACGAGATCGCGTGCAAGGGATGCGGTACCTGCGTGGGCGTCTGCCCGACCGGCGCCATGGATCAGATCAATTTCGAACGGAGCCGCCTCCACGCGTCGATCGACGGTATCGAGCCGGGAACGAAGCGCGTTCTCTTCGTGTGCCGGTGGGCGCGTCCCGAAACGATCGATGTGCCGGAGGATGTGCATGTCATCGAGGTGATGTGCACGGGACGGTTGACCTCCGCCATGATCCTCGAAGCGGTCAGGACCGGCTGCACGGGGGTGATGGTCTGCGGATGCAGCGATGACCGGTGTCATTACGGCGGCGGCCGACGCCAGGGCGACAGGGCGGTCGCGCACGCCCGGGATATTCTGACGCTGCTCGGATACGATCCGGGCATCGTGACCGATACGGCGTGCGAACCGCGGGGTTTTCACCGGGCGATTCATTCCTGGGTCATCGCGGCGAGAACGCGACCCGTACGCTCGTGAAACGATACGTATGGAGTTGTTGTGAAGAAACAATCGCGCAGAAACGATTCCGGGATCACGAAGGCGTTTCGTGTCACCGACTGCACACGCTGCAATAACGAGTGCGCCGATGACTGTCCCGTCTATCGATTCTACGGGACATGGCACCCGCAGCATCTCGCCGGGCGCTTTCTGAGGGAGGGATCCACGGGGATCGACGGCCACCGGTTGTTGTGGGATTGCGTTACGTGCGGCGCCTGCACCGAGGCGTGTCCGTTCGATGTCCCGTTCGCCGATTTCATTCGCGAGCTGAGGCTCGGAAGGTCCGATTACGAGCCCGTACTCGAGGGTCTGGTGCACCGGTATCAACGGATGCAGGCGGTACCCGCCGCTTCGGCGGCGAGACGGACACGGGCGACGTCCAAAAACGGCGGGAAAACAAAAATCGTGCAGGAGCGGCTCTCATGGATCGACGCATCGCTCGATGTGAACCGGACGAGGGGGATCGTGCTCTTTGTCGGGTGTATCCCCTTCTTCGATGTGGCGTTCGGTGAGACGTGCGGTACCGGCCCGATCGATTCGGCCCGCGCCGCAGTGCGCATTCTCAACCGGCTCGGCGTCTCGCCGGTCATCCTCGAGGACGAGCGGTGCTGCGGCCGGGACCTCTACGACATCGGCGACCGGGAAACATTTGTTGAGCTCGCGGGACACAACGTCGCGCTTCTCAAGGCGCGCACGATCAAGACGGTCCTTACGCTGTGTCCCGAGTGCGCGTACACGCTCCGTGAAACGTACCGGGAGCTGTTCGGTACACTGCCGTTCAAGGTGATGCATGTAACGGAATACATCGCCGGCCATATCGACAAACTCGATATCGAGCCGACGGGAGAGCGTCTCGCATTTCATGATCCATGCTATCTCGCGCGCTATCTCGGTTGCACGCAGGCGCCGCGCAGGCTTCTTGCGGCCGCGACGGGTGTGGCCCCGGTTGAGATGGCTCGGCACGGGAGGGAGACGGCGTGCTGCGGGGCCGGTTCGTGGGTCAATCACGGGCCGCACACGCGAAACGCGGTGAACGAACGGATCGTCGAGGCGAAGCGGGCAGGGGCGGACGGCATCGTCACGGCATGTCCCAAGTGCATGATCGTGTTTCATGAGGTGAATCCCGCATGCGCCTGGAAACAGGCGCCGGTTGTCGTGAACGATCTTCTCACGCTCGTTGCATCGCGTCTTCGCGGAGAGGAAAAAAGGGATATACGATGAATTATCGCACGTGCATGGCCGTCGAGGCGAGGAAGGGGAGGCAGCACCATACGATCGGCTAGGGGAAAGACGTTCAGGCTCACGAGCCACCCGATCCTGACCGTTCCGGAGCGGCGCGAGGTCCCCTTCACCTTCAACGGCGAGGAAATGGTCGCCCGCGAGGGTGAGGTGATCACCTCGGCGCTGTTCGCCAACGGGATCAAGATATTCGGACATCACGCGAGGGACGGCGGTCCGCAGGGGATCTTCTGCGTCAACGGGCAGTGCAGCCAGTGCATGGTGCTTGTCGAAGGCGTGCCGGTGAAGGGATGCATGACGGTCGTTACACCCGGTATGCGGGTCGAGAGCTGCGAGGGGGTTCCGGAACTGCCCACGGTCGAAGGGCGTCCACGCTTCGCGAAGATCCCGGAGATCCAAACGGATGTGCTCGTCGTCGGGGGCGGTCCCGCAGGTATCAACGCGGCCGTCGAGCTGGGGAGGCTCGGGGTCCGAACGCTTCTCGTCGACGACAAGAACGAGCTGGGCGGCAAGCTAACGCTGCAGACGCATACATTCTTCGGATCGCGCGCCGATTGCTATGCCGGCGTACGCGGCCTCGAGATCGCACGGATACTCACCGGGGAACTCGAGAAACTCGATTCGGTCGATGTCATGCTCGACACCACCGCCGTAGGCGTATTCCACGATCAAAAGATCGGGCTCTGGCGTGACGGCGAGTACTATCTGGTCGAGCCGAAGATCACACTCGTCGCCTGCGGTGCGCGTGAGAAGTCGCTCGCCTTCCCGGGGTGCGACCTTCCCGGCGTGTACGGCGCCGGCGCGTTCCAGACGCTCCTCAACCGCGATCTGATACGCCCGACCGAGCGTCTCTTCGTGGTCGGCGGCGGCAACGTCGGTCTGATCACCGCGTACCACGCGATACAGGCCGGTATCAAGGTCGTGGGGCTGGTCGAGGCGCTGCCCCGGTGCGGCGGATACAAGGTGCACGAGGACAAGCTGCGCCGCCTCGGGGTGCCCGTTCTCACGTCGCACACCGTGCTGAATGCAGAGGGCGAAACGGAGCTGGAGCGTATCACGATCGCCGGCATCGACGAGCATTTCAGGCCGGTTCCGGGCACGGAAAAGTCGTTCGACGTGGACACGCTTCTCATTGCGGTCGGTCTCTCGCCGGTCAACGAGCTGTACGAGAAGCTGCGGGAGTTCGGCCTCGACTGCTGGACGGCGGGGGATGCGGAGGAGATCGCCGAGGCATCGGCGGCGATCTTCAGCGGCAGGATCACGGGACGGAAAATCGCACGGGCACTCTCGTACGATATCGATATACCACCGGAATGGGAAACGACCGCCGGAATACTGCGGAGCAAGCCGGGAAAGACGGTCACGTTCGAGCCGGAGAGGCGGGGCGGAAAGAAATTCTATCCGCTCCTGCGGTGCGTACAGGAGATTCCGTGCAACCCGTGCGTCGAATCGTGTGCGCGCCAGTCGATCACGATGCCGGGAGATTCGATCATGGACCTCCCCGTCTTCGAGGGGGAGTGCATCGCGTGCGGGAAGTGCGTCGCCGCCTGCCCGGGCCTCGCCATCAGCCTCGTGCAGCCCGATTACGACGATGAGAACGGCACGTCGCTCCTCATCCTCCCGCACGAGCTGGACGACGGCGATCTCGTCGTCGGGCGGCCGGTGCAGACGGTCGACATGGAAGGTGAAGCGGTCAGTGAGGGCCATATCGTCGCGTTCCGTACATCGCCGATCGACGGGAAGCGTAAGCTCGTCTCCGTCGAGGTACCTAAAAAAGACGCGTACCGGGTGGCCGGATTCCTCGTTCTCGAGGTCGAATACGGCAGTCCCGGCTTCGGCGTGGCCGAACCGGTCACGGACGACACGATCGTCTGCCGGTGCGAGCGGATCACGGCGGGGGAGGTGCGCGCAGAGATCAGGGCGGGCGTGCGAGACATGAACATACTCAAGGCGACGATACGGACCGGTATGGGGGCGTGCGGCGGCAGGACATGCACCGACCTGATACTGCGGCTCTACCGGGAGGAGGGGATCGATCTCAAAGAGGTGACGCTCCCGACAAACCGGCCGTTCGTGGCAGAGGTGCCGCTCTCGGCCTTCGCCGGCGTGGACGGCGGAAAAAAGAAAAAACGGTAGATTGCATGCATGCGGATGCGGGCCGGTTCACATCGACCCAGAACGCGACGGAACGGTAAAGAGGTAGAATGGCCGTTAGACGGTACGACGCGATCATCATCGGCGCGGGGAGCGTGGGGCTTCCCACCGCCTATTTCCTCGCCCTCGAGGGATGGAAGGTCCTTGTCCTCGACGGCTACCCGTCTCCCGGGCAGGGACAGAACAAGGCGGCTATCGGCGGGGTGCGCGCCACCCACTCGGACCCCGCGAAGATCACCGTCTGTCTCCAGAGTCTCGATATATTCTCTTCGTGGCAGAAAAAGCACGGCACCGATATCGGCTGGATAGAGGGGGGGTACTGCTTTCCTGTTTACCGCCTGACGGAGGAGAGGATTCTCAAGGGGATCCTCCCGAAACAGAAGAGCTACGGGCTCGATATCGACTGGGTGGGACCCGAGCAGATCAAGGAGCTGGTCCCGGGTATCAACGAGAAGGGGCTCAGGGGCGGCACCTACTCGCCGGGCGACGGCCAGGTCTCCCCGCTCAAGTCCGCCGCCGCCTTCTGGAAGGAGAGCCGGAACAGGGGGGCGGAGTATCGATTCAATGAGCCTGCGACCGGAATCATGCTGAAGGGGGGGAGGGTGCAGGGGGTGCGCACCGCGCAGGGCACATACCATGCCGATGTGGTATTGAACGCCGCCGGCTCGGAGGCGCCGGAAGTGGGTCTCATGGCGGGGATTGATATCCCCGTCGTGCCGGACAGCCATGAAGCGGGGATCTCGGCCCCGATGGAGCGGTTCTTCGATCCCCTGATCGTCGATATCCGGCCGGGGCCGGAAGGACGAACCAAGAATTTCTACTTCGGCCAGAACGACCGCGGGCAGGTGATATTCTGCTACACGCCGATCACGCCGATCATCGGCACCAACCGTTCGTGCACATCGGAGTTCATGCCGGTCATAGCGCGCCGCCTGATCGATCTCATTCCGCGACTCGAGAACATGCTGATACGGCGGATCTGGCGCGGCCTCTACCCGATGACGCCGGATGGTATCATCATACTCGACAGGGTGCGGGAGATAGAGGGGCTCTACCTCGCCGTGGGGATGTGCGGTCAGGGATTCATGCTGGGCCCGGGCGTCGGCCTCAACATGGCGAAATTCATAATGACGGGAGAGCCCGTGATCGACCGGGAAATCTTCGATTCTCTCAGCTTCTACCGCGATTTCTACACGAAGCGGGTAGAGGCGTTAAAATAGTAATCACAATGCGTTAGATGATATATTTAAAGTATATTATAAAATGAATGGGGCGCATTCGGCGCGCCCCATCTTCGTTTTTATATCGAGCTGATTGTTACTTCAGCAGCACCATCTTTCTCGTCTGCTCGAACCCGCTGGTTTTCATGCGGTAGAAGTAGACGCCGCTGGCAACGGCCGCATTGTTGTTGTTTCTGCCGTTCCATACCGCTTCGTACCGGCCGGCATTTCGTACTTCATCGACCAGCGTCCGGACCAAGCGTCCCGCGACGTCGTAGAGGCGCAGCGTGACATGCCCCTTCTCGCGAAGACCGAACGAGATCGATGTCACCGGGTTGAACGGATTGGGGAAATTCGCCGCGAGGTTATTGACAGCCGGCACCTCCTCGATCTCCGTGATGTCGGTGTTCACATCGCCCTGCTGCCACTGGATCAGGTCACTAAGGATGATATTCCGCATGATCGGCACATCCGGATGATACTCCTCCCAGCAGTCCCGTACATACATGAAGCTGAATCCGAACCACATCGTTCTGATGTCGTATCCGGAGCCGTTCGTGCTGTGCGCGTATATACCCGCGTAGTACGGCGAGCCGCCGTAATCGGGATACCGGAGTGCGTACTCCCCGGGACCGGTCTTATCGAGGACGTCGAATTTGACGCTCCACGGGCAGGTGCTCTGGAAGAGATAGAATGAGTCGCCCCACGTGGTATGCCAGAACGTGTTCCCCGCATCCGGCATGGCCGTGAGCTTCGGCACGATAACATTCCCGCCCGTCAGGTCGTAGTAGCTCTCATTCACCAGCGCTACGCCGCAGTAGTCGGCCAGGAGCTGTGCCGCGGCGGGTGAGGGGGAGCCGGCGAGATCCGAGGCGATCCCGTTGCCGCACACGACGAGACCGGTGCGGTGCGCGGAGCCCTCGATCCAGTCGATGATCATCTGTACGTCGTTGCTCTTGTCGCTGTACCAGGTCCCGTCGGTGATCGTGCCCGTCTCGAGATTCCCGCTGTCCCAGATGATCCGGTAATAGATGCCGGTCAGGTGAGCAGTCCTGGCGCGGCTCCCGGGGCCGTTCCCGACCATTGAGGTCGGGCTGTTGACATCGTAGCGGTCCGGCTGGTTATCGGGAGGAATAACGGCCTCGAATGTTGGATTCCAGTAGACCTCCGCCATGCCGTTCGGGGTCCCCCGGCCGTGAAAATCATCGACGTACAGCGTGTTCGAGCGGAGCGTTGGGAGACAGGTCCATTCGAAGAAATACGGGACGTGGGCCCAATCATAATAGGGAGGCAGCGGCCATGGCGCCTCCTCTGCCTGTGCCGGCAGCGTCGAGGTCTCTCCGGCAACATCGTACGCCTTGAAGTAGTAGAAGATCTGGTACCCCCGCGTGAGGAGCGAATCGTTCATATCGACCATGAACCGGTTCGGGATGACGCCACCCGATCCCATGCGTGCATAGTCGCACTGGAGAACGGTCCAGGCGCTCCCGTCGTTGCTCGCGTAGCGTCCGTAGTTCCCCGCGAGCTGCGGGCCGTAGAGAGTCGGTTTCGGACTCAGCGGGTCGCCGATATATGGAACGTAACAGTGCATGTAGACCTTCGGCCAGCCGTCGATGGTCGTGTCGATCCCGCCGCCGAGCGGTGAGGTGCACTGTACGACGATCGAATCTCCCGGATCGACGATCGGGACATCGCTCGGCCTGAGATCGTTCGCCGCGTCGGCCCGCACGAAACTCTCGATGTCGGCGCCTGCGGGGAAGTTGTCCTGGAAGATATCGAGGTCGCGCCAGCTCCACTGCGGACCGCTCTGCTCGAACCGGTAGATGCGCACATTATCGAACCAGGGGGCCGGCGTGTGATCGGCGCAGTTGCCGTACACCTCGTACCACGAATCGCACATATCGACGCACCCAAGCCTGATCTGTATTGCGTCGCTCTCGACGAGGTGGCCGATGTCTTGGGTCACGAAGCGGTACTGGGGCGGGTATCCCCAGTTCGAGTAGTAGACCTCGTTCGTGCCCTCCCATTCTCCCGGGCATCCCGCGCCGTCTATGTTGCGAATGTCCCAGTAGTAGAAGACGAGGTTCTGCATCGGGAGGTCGACATAGGCGGTGAACCGGAGGTAGGCGCCGCCGAGACTGCCGAGTACGCCTGAAGGTATCTCGGTATCCTGCACATTGTCGCAATTCGCCGAGTAACGCGTCATATCGATGATGGGGGACATCACGTATTCGTCCTGGCACGGAGCCTCGATACCTCC
>DATKWS010000003.1:0-3228 GCA_035529435.1 Patescibacteria group bacterium | reverse complement strand
ATGGAGCGTGACGCCAATGAAAAGAGTAATCGTCGGAATGGGAACATGCGGCCTCTCGGCGGGGGCTCAGCAGATCTACGACAGGCTGCACGAGCTTCTCTCGGCCGAACCCGGCCTTTTCACCCTATCGGGCACGGGCTGCATCGGCATGTGCTACCGTGAGCCGCTCGTGGAGGTTCGTGACAACGGTGACCGGATTATCTACGGCGGAGTGACGCCCGAGCTGGCGGAGGAGATCATCACGAGCCACGTCAAGGGTGGGACGGTGCTGGATGATCACGTCATATACCGCATCGCCTCAGACGGCACGCGGAGCGGGACCGAGAAGGGGTTCCAGAAGCTCCAGCAGCGGATCGTCCTCAGAAACTGCGGCACCATCGATCCCGAATCGATCGAGGAGTGCGAGGCGTCCGGGGGGTACCGGGCGCTCAGTTCGGCGCTGCTCGATATGACGCCGGAGAGGATCATACAGGAAATCAAGGATTCCGGTCTCAGGGGGCGCGGCGGCGCAGGGTTCCCGACCGGGCTCAAGTGGTCGTTCGCCGCTTCGTACAAGGCCGATCAAAAGTACGTGGTCTGCAACGCCGACGAGGGAGACCCCGGCGCCTTCATGGACAGATCGGTCCTCGAGGGTGACCCACACTCCGTTCTCGAGGGGATGATAATCTGCGCCAAGGCGATCGGCTCGTCGTCCGGATATATTTACTGCCGGGCCGAGTACCCGCTGGCGATCCGCAGGCTCAACCTCGCGATCGAGGCGGCACGCGGGAAGGGGTACCTCGGCGCCGACATCCTCGGTTCGGGATTCGATTTCGATGTCAAGATCAAGCAGGGCGCCGGCGCCTTCGTCTGCGGTGAGGAGACGGCGCTCTTCGCCTCGATCGAGGGAAAGCGCGGCATGCCGAGGATACGACCCCCATTCCCCGCCGAAAAGGGTCTGTGGCAGAAGCCGACCAACAACAACAACGTGGAAACCTACGCGAACGTACCGTGGATCATCGTGAACGGCGCTGCGGCCTACGCCGCCTTCGGCACCGAGAAGAGCAGGGGGACCAAGGTGTTCGCCCTGGCGGGAAAGGTGGCCCACGGCGGGCTCGCCGAGGTGCCGATGGGGACGACGATCCGCGACCTCGTCCTCGACATCGGCGGCGGGATCAAGGAGGGGCGGAAATTCAAGGCGGTCCAGATGGGCGGTCCGTCCGGCGGGTGCATACCGGCCGAGTTGGGAGACACCCCGGTCGATTTCGAATCGATCCCTGCAACCGGCGCGATCATGGGTTCCGGCGGGATGGTTGTACTCGATGATAGGACCTGCATGGTCGAGATGGCCCGTTTCTTTCTCGATTTCACGCAGAACGAATCGTGCGGCAAGTGCACGTTCTGCCGCGTCGGCACGCGGCGCATGCTCGAGATCCTCGAGAGGATCACGAAAGGCGAGGGTGAGCCGGAGGATGTCGAGAAACTCGAGCTGCTCGGCCGGCAGATCAAGGAGGCGAGCCTCTGCGGGCTCGGACAGACGGCCCCCAACCCGGTCCTCACCACGATCCGGTACTACCGGGACGAGTACGAGGCCCATATCAGGGACAAGAAATGTCCCGCCTGCAGCTGCCCGGCGCTCGTCGATTTCCATATCGATCCCGAGAAGTGCACGGGCTGCACCCTCTGCGCGAAGAACTGTCCGGTGGAAGCCATCACTGGTGAGCCCAAGAAGACGCACGTGATCAATAACGAAATCTGCGTGAAATGCAGCAAATGCATGACGAGTTGCAATTTCGATGCTATCTATAAGAAATGAGGAGCGAGCCCATGGAGAAGGTGAAGGTTACGATCAACGGCACGGAGGTCGAGACGGCACCGGGCACGACGATCCTCGACGTTGTCGCCGGGCATAACCTCGACGACATTCCGACGCTGTGCCATTCGCCGGAACTGGAGCCGTACGGTTCCTGCTTCGTGTGCGTCGTGGAGGTCAAGGGCCGGGTGAACCTTGTTCCGGCGTGCTCCACGAGGATCGCGGAGGGAATGGAGATAACGACCCGCAACGATCGGATCACCGCCTCGCGAAGAACGGCCCTCGAGCTGCTCCTCTCGAATCACTACGCGGACTGCGTGTCGCCCTGCATGGAGGGGTGCCCCGCCGGCGTCGACGCGCAGGGCTACATCGCGCTGTCGGCGATGGGTCTCTACCGGGAGGCGGTCGATCGGATCCGCGAGTACAATCCCTTCCCGGCGATCTGCGGCAGGGTCTGCGTGCGCAAGTGCGAGGTGGTCTGCCGGCGCGGCGACGTGGACAAGCCGGTCGGGATCAACGCGATCAAGCGGTTCGTGACCGATGCCCCCGGCGTTTACGGGGGCGCGCCGCAGGTCGATCCGCCGACGGGAAAGACGGTCGGGATCGTCGGCGCGGGCCCCGCGGGGCTCACCGCCGCATGGTTCCTGGGCCGCAAGGGGCACAAACCCGTCGTCTACGAGGCGATGGAGCGTTCGGGAGGGATGCTGCGCTACGGTATCCCCACCTACCGTCTCCCCGACGACGTTCTTGACCGGGAGGTCGAGTATATCTGCCGGGCGGGCGCCGAGATACAATACAACGTCAGGATTGGAGAGAATATCACACTCGACGAGTTGAAGAAACGCCACGATGCCGTCTTTATCGGTGCGGGCGCATGGACGGGAAAGCCGATGCGCGTCGAGGGGGAGTTCGATACCGAGGGGATCGTATCGGGAACCGATTTTCTCCAGGACAAGGCCGATAATCCGGCGCCGCTCTCCGGGACCGTCGTGGTCGTCGGCGGCGGCAACACGGCGATGGACGCGGCGCGGACATCGTGGCGGCTCAACGCGGACAAGGTGATAATCCTCTACCGCCGGACGAAGGCGGAGATGCCGGCCGACGAGATGGAGATCGAGGATGCCCTCGAGGAGGGGATCGAGATCATGGAGCTCGCCGCGCCGATCGGAATTATCAAGAAGAACGGCAGGCTGAAGGCCCTGCGGTGCCAGCGGATGAAGCTCGGCGAGCCGGACGATTCGGGCAGGCGCCGCCCCGTGCCGCTCGAGGGCTCCGAGTTCGATCTCCCGTGCCAGCTCGCCGTCGCGGCGATCGGCCAGGAGCCGGTGCTCGACGGGCTCACCGTAACCACCGACGGCGATATCGAGCTGACGAGGTGGAAAACGGTTGTTACCGATTCCACGACCATGAAGACGAATATCGAAGGTCTCTTCGCC
>DATKWS010000002.1:0-12410 GCA_035529435.1 Patescibacteria group bacterium | reverse complement strand
TCAGATAGCCGTTTTTCCCGGGGAGGCGGTACTGCTCCACTGCCGTCTCCCACCGGTTGAACGGGTTGAACAAGTGGCGTGTTGCCCTAAGAAGCCTCGTTTACCTATAATCCCTTCAACCGGCTTTTAGGATTATCCGATCCAAGGCTCATCCCGCCGCCTCGACGAGCGGTGCAGCGGACCGTCGCCAGTCCCCAACTCCCCGCGGCTACGGGCCGGAGTATCGTGGATGTCATCACCCGCTACGCGCAGACGTTCAATTCAAGGCGGACCTCGTGGCGCGGAATGAGGCGGGAGAGCTTTTCGGGCAGGAGCGGGGGGGGATGGATTGGCGGTCATTCTGGGCAATCTGCAGCAGAGCGTCTTCGGCGAACCGGCCAATCCGAGTGTCGAGGCCAGGGCCGCGCACCTCCTCTATTTCATCATCAAGACCCATCCCTTCGCCGACTCGACTAACTTTATCTTGTAAATATTTAAGAATTATATTATGATATTTATACCCCACCAAGGGTCGATACTCGGCAAGGGTAGCATGTAGTATTATGCTATCCGGAACGGAATCATTATAAGTTAGGCTACGCAGGGAGACGAATTGCCATGAAAATATTGCGTTATTTTTTCTGTCTGCTGGTTCTCGCCTTCTGCGTATTCTTTGGCGCGTGTTCGGAATCGACGACGACAGTACCTGGCGAGACGTATAAGGGTGGAGAATGCTACGATGCGCCGGGCTGTGTTGTCGTTGCCTTTGATAAGAATGTAACGGACGGCTCCATTCAAGATTTTATCTCCGACTTGGGATTGATGATCCAAGGAGATATTTTTGGCGCAACTGAGAAATGGGTAATCGTCGCTGTCCCTGAAGGGACCGAGGATGAATGGATCGTCTCTCTATCGGACTACGAGAGCGTTGTTACCGTTGAGCGAAATCAGATATGCCCGGTGAATGAGTAAGGTTAATAAAGCGGCCTAACTGTGGAATTCAGCAGATAGCTCCCGGCGCCGGGCCAAACATTCACATCCAAAAGAATGACGGATCAAGGTTAATGGTAATTATACATAACGCCGAGGGTCAAAGAACCATATTGAGGTCGAGATCCCTGTGGTGTACGGGCGTCCATCCCAGCCAGAAACATGATTTCTTTCGTTGATACAGGATGTTCGCCGTCAGGCTCAATGACGATGTGGCATTACATTGAATGGAAAGCAGTTCACGTTCGGAAAACCGATAGCTGATCACCGGGAAATCATGCGAACCTCACGTATCTTTTCAAAACAGCGCTTCCAGCTTGGAGAGATCCATCAGCCGGCGGTAATGACCGCCCCGCCTGTAGAGCTCGCGGGGCACCCCGCACTCGACCAGTGCGCCGTCTTCCAGCACGGCCACCGTGTCGACGTCCGGTTCCAGCGTCAGGGCGAGACGGTGTGCCGTGAAGACCGTAATGGCTTCGGGTGATTTCAGTTTGTACAATCCGTCCAGAATCATACGTTCCGATGCGACGTCCATCGCCGAGGTGATCTCGTCCAGCAGGTAGATCCTCGGCTGCTTGAGAACCGACCGCAGTATGGCCAGTTTCTGCGTCTGCCCCGACGAGAGGCGGATGCCGCCGACGCCGAGTAACGTGTCGTACCCCTTGGGCAGTGTTTCGAGCCATTCGTTCATGCCGAGGGTTTCGGCGGTCGTCCGCACGCGATCAGGATCCACGTCGGGCCCCGCGATGCACATGTTCTCCATGATCGTGCCGCTGAAAAAGAAGTTCTCCGCCATCACCATCGCCACGTTCTTCTGATAGGCGGATGATCTGACTGTTCTCAGGGGCGTGCCGTCCACGAGGATGTCGCCCGTGTAGTCTTCGTACAGTCCGGCCATGATGCGCAGAATGGTCGTTTTCCCGCAGCCGGTCGGCCCGATGAGGGCCAGCGTCTCTCCGCACTTGAGGTTCAGGGAGAGGTCCTTGAGGGACCAGTTGCTGCCCGGATAGGAAAAATTGATGTTCTTGAATTCGATCCCCTCGGATACATGTATCTCGCTGCGTTTCTCGTCCTGGTGCATCTTCCTGGCGCTGTCCAGGATCTCGAGCACCCTCTGGGCCGGCACCGACGAGGCGATCAGGGATCGATAGATGCCGAGGGCCTGCTCGGCGGGTCTCAGCAGCACCGGTATGTACATCCCCAGCGCCACCGCATCTCCCAGGGTGAGGCGGTCATTGAACACGAGGTACCAGCCCCCCACGGTGAGGAACACGCCCCATCCGTACGTGACGATCCAGCTCATCATACCGTATGTCAACTGCGTCCGCCACATGCCGAAGGCGATCTTCATCCTGTCCCGGAGCAGTCTCTTGTATATTCTCTTGAGCCACGTACCGACCCCGAAGAGGCGCGCCGTCGGCACTCCCTGAATGGCCTCGACCGACTTCGAGGTGACCTCCTCCTCCTTGAATCGCGCCGCCTGGCTCCACGCCCGCATCTTGAGCGCCAGGATGCTGCTGATTATGTAGTAGAAGGGCACGCCGGCGAGGACGAGCAGTGTGACGAGCCGACTGATATCGATCATCATGACGAGCGTGATGACGAGGGTCAGTACGAGGGAGATCACCTGCGGCAGAAGGCCCGAGAGCATGGTAGCCGTCATGCCGGCGTCCCCGGCGACACGCTCGAGGAACATGCCGGACTGATGACCCTCCACGTAGGAGATCGGCACCCGGTACAGGGCGCGGAAGACCCGCGTCCTGACCTTGAATGAGATCAGGTTGTCGACGTACAGTTTCAGATAGCTGGTAACCGAACTGATGATCTTCGAAAGGACGTTGATCCCGACCAGAACGGCGCTGAGAATGTAGAAGAGCCGGAAATCCCTTCCCGGATACGCGTCGTCGATAATCCGCTTCGTGATGCGCGGCGCGAGCCACTGCTGCGCGGATACGATCACGCCCAGCAGGCCGAGGACGATCAGGAGCTTTTGGTACCGGCGGGCTTCCCCGCGAAGCCGCCAGAGGTGGGTGATGGGATGGAACGCCTTGTGGACGAGAAATCTCGGCAGGTCGAACGGATCGCGCGGGCGGTCGTAGTTGTCACCCATATATTCTTCCTCGCTCCGGCCGCACACTATAACTGGCGGACATACTTTTCACGCGGCGTCTTCGGACAATTGGGAGGTGAATACCAGCGTGTTCCGAACTGTATGCAGCAGTCCCTCACGCATATTCCCATGTACATCTGGCAGTGATTGAATTCCTCCTCGGAACAATCGTAGCACGGCGTGTTTTTCAATCTCTCCCGCGGCGGATGGATCAGGTATTCATCCAGAGCCGCGCTGTTCCATGCCTCCTCGAGGGACTGCGTTTTGATATCACCGAGATAATCCTGTTCCCTCAGGGGCATCTGCTCGCAGGCCACCACCTTGCCGTTCGGGGCTATGGTGATCGATGTTCTCCCCGCGGTGCAGCGGGATCTGCTCTCCCAGTTCTTCTGTTTCTGTTCGTCGCCGATCGGCTCGAGCTGCGGTGAGCCGTTCTGGTAGGATATCATCTCGCCGGGGAACTCCTCCCGCAGTTTCTCGAATTCCGCATCGAGCCATTTGTAATCGTCGGGATGGTTGAAGAGCTTATCCTTGTGGTTGTAGCCGCTTCTGCCGTACGTCGCCATCCGTACCGTCGGTATGCCCAACGCCTTCATGTCACGGTACATCTTCGGCAGCGTGGGCAGGTTGTACGGGGTGATGACGCCCTTGACGGCCACCTTCTCGATGCCGGCGTTCTGAACGTTCCGGATCGATTCGATGGTTCTCTCGCAGAAGCCGGGGGTCCGGACCAGAAAATCGGCTATTTCCGGCACCGTCGAATCGATGCTGAACTGGAGCTCGTCCAGGATGCCGCATGCGGCGAGGCGTTCGGCCATCCCGCGCGACATATAGTGCTTGGTGGCGATGGAGGTCTTCGCATATCCCAGTTCTTCCATGAGCTCGAGCAGGTCGAAAATGCGCGGATGGCAGAAAGGATCCCCGCCGGAGAGGGAAACGCATATGAGCCCTTTGCCCCTGGCCTCGGTGAGAACCTCGCGCATTCTCTCGAAGGGAACGAGATTGTTTTTCTCTATTTTGGTTTTATCCATGTAACAGTACTGGCAGCTCACCGCGCATTCGTTGGTGATGAGCCACAGAATGCTGGCGGGATACGACAGTTTCAGATCGATCGGATTGTAATCCTCCGGCTTCACGATGAAATCGACCGGATCGTGCTGCGGCAGGGAACGCAACTGCTCATCCGTCAATTCCGATCTGGGGACGAGGAGCGGCCCGGGCATATCGCCAAGCGGCTCGAGATGTCTCTTCACGAGGTACCGCACCATCGTCTTCGCGTCCTGCTGGGGATCGGTGGAGGTCGGGGCCGCCATCGCTTCGAAGAAGCCCGTCGCCTCATCCATGGAGCGCTCTCCGTTCATCAGGGCGGCCATGATCCCTTCCATGGGTGCGAGACGAAGGACGGACACGCTGATATCGGAGGGAAATCCGGCGAATACATATTTACCATCGTTTCTGATGCGGCACGCCGGATTCAAGACGTAGTAATCTTCCTTGATAGCGGTTGCCATGGTATTCGCTCCTTGCGAACATTCGACGTCGTCATACAGAGTCGATTACGGGGCGCCGGGGTCCCGGCGCCCCGTAATCATGCCGTTCACGCCGCTCGTGCATGGTGCTCCGATGTCGCGCAGAAACCGAATTCAAAAGCGGCGATCGGTCTTACCGCGGCAGTGGTTCCGGATACGGAACCGGCTCGCCACCGAAGATGTCGCCGGTCTGGCAGTTGGTTGCACTGCACTCACCGGTCGGGCACTGGAACACGCAATGGCCCGTGGCGCACGCGCCCCAGAAGCATCCCGTCTGGCATGCGATCGGGCACCACCATGGATCCTGCGCAGCCTCCGCTTCGAGCATCTCCTCGGATGCATTGGATGGGATCCTGAGACCGCTGTCCCTGAGAGCCTTCTTGATTTCATCCATTCCTGACATACGTTTCACCTCCTTTCACTATATACCAATACACGGGAACGATTCAGCACATTTAGAGATGAAAAAAATAGGGGGAGGTATGATCCGCCGGGCGATCCTCCGTCACGGAATAAGCCCATATCAACCGTGCATGTGTGAAGCATCGTACGTAAAAGAGTCCCTCGTGAGTTGTTCTTGGATGCAAATCCCTTAATCGAGCAGGCTGATAGTATCAGGACATGAATTGGCTGTCAAGTGTACAGATGTAGAATCCGCTCCCGGAAGCGTCTTGACATGAATCCGACATTCACGGGGGCCTTGTGCAGGCAATTCTTATTGCACGTCGCGCGACTGCTCGTCGAAGAGGCAGTGGTACAGTCCCCCGGCCTTGTACAGCTGGTTGTGCGTTCCCGACTCGACGAGCCGCCCCTCGCTCAGGACGAAGATGCGGTCGGCGTTCGTCACGCTGGTGAGGCGGTGGGCGATGAGGATGACCGTCCGCCCGCGGACCGTTTCGAAGTAACGCGAGAGGACCTGGCGTTCCGTGCGGGGGTCGAGGGCCGAGGTCGCCTCATCGAGAATGTGAATGCCGGGTGCCTTGAGGAGTGAACGCGCCAGGGCGAGCCTCTGGCGTTCACCGCCGGAGATGAGCAGTCCCTGCTCGCCGACGACGGTCATGAGGCCGTTCGGCAGGCCGGAGAGGAAATCCCCCAGCCCGGTCGCCTCCATGGCTTCGATCAGCTCCGCGTCGGAGGCGTTGGGCCGCGCCAGGCGCAGGTTGCCGGCGATGGTGTCGTGGAAGAGCTGCGTCTCCTGGGGGACGAGACCGACGGTGCGGTGGAGGCTCCTGAGCTTCCAGCGCCGTACGTCGAGGCCGTCGATGTAGACCGCGCCCTGCTGCGGATCCAGGTACCGGGCGACGAGTGCGGCGAGGGTGGATTTGCCGCTTCCCGAGGGACCCACCAGGGCGACCACCTGCCCCGGCTCCACCGCCAGTGTGACGTCATCGAGCGCGCGCGTGCCGCCCGGCCATGTCAGACCGACCCCCGTGAGCTGTATCGCGCCCTTGATCGTTGCGGGTGTTGTAGCCTCCCCGTGCTCCGTGATATCGGGTTTCGTGTCGAGCAGCTCGTACACGCGGCTCAGCGAGGCCTGGGCGACCTGGAGGTCGATATTGATATCTATGAGTCCGGAGATGGGCCGGTAGAGGCGGCTGGCCAGCGTATAGAAAGCCACGAGGCTTCCCAGGCTCAATGTCCCATCGAGCACACGCCTGCCGCCCATGAGAAACACCAGGATGAATGCGCCGGTGGCCATCACATCGGCCAGGGAAATCTGTCCCGCGCCGATCACGGAGAGGGCGAGGTTGCTTCGGATCCACGGGCGGGACACCTGCACGTGGCGGCGGGCTTCCGCCTTTTCCCTCATGAACTCTTGGACGAGGCGGATGCTCGTGAGGCGTTCCTCGAGAAAGGAGAAGAGCCCCGCCATGGCTTCCCTCGCGCGCACCCCCTCCACCTGGATCCGGCGGTTGATCCTGGCGAGGAGGCCGATGAGCACGGGGTAGATAAGAATCAGCGCGAGCGTGAGCTTCGGGTCAATATAGAACAGAATTACCATGATTCCACCGATGGTGAGCAGATCCTGCACGGCATTCACGACGGAATGGGCCGCCGCCTGTTGCAGTACGTCGATATCGGAACTGAGCCGGGCGAGAATGTCCCCGATGCGCTCTCCCCGGAAGAAGTAGGGGGAGAGTCGTTCTACGTGCTCGAAGACCTTCTGGCGGAAATCGAAGAGGATCCTGAGGCCGGAGTAGCTGTAAAGCCAGACGGTGACCATGCGGAATCCGGTGCGGAAGACGAGCACGCCCAGCAGGATGCCGACCAGCAGCAGGAGCAGGGTGTAGTCTCCGTCCCCCAGTGCGCGATCGATGATTGCCCTGAGAATCAGGGGATCGACCAGCCCGAGGATGACGCTGACCAGCAGGCAGAATCCGATTTCCACCTGAAGGCCCAGATACGGGCGGACGCGTTCGCGGAAAAAGCGGCGAACGAGTCCCCTGCGGTGCGGGCTTGCTCTCTTCACGGCTCTTTCGTCCCCACGAGTTTTTCAATGAGCAGCCGGCCGAGGGAGACCTTTTTCTCAACCACGATTCTGGCCTGGCCCTTCATGCCGTCGTAGAGGGGGCCGGGTGCGGTCGAGGAATCGAAGGACACCTTCACGGGGAATCCGCCATCGCCGTCGCGGCGGTCGGCCACAAAATCAACGTGCCCGGACAGGGTGCCATGGATGAGCCAGGGATACCCCTCGAGGCGGATCTTGACCCGGAGCCCCGGGCGGGCCGATGCACGCCCGCTGTCATAGAGGACGCCCTCGAAGCGTTCCGCGGTGCCGGTCGAGAGGCGGAGGAGCTCATCTCCCTGGCTCACCGTCCGCCCTTCGAGCTCGAAGAGCTGGTTGCCGAGCACTATCGCGTCTACATCGGCCATAAGAGTGTCAAGTGCCAGCTTGCGGCGGAGCTCGGTCTGAACCGCCTGTTCCTCGACGACCTGCCCCGCAAGAAATCGAATCTCTGCGGCCATCTGTTCGATCTGAGCGTGCTGTTTCGATTCCAGAATAGGTGCCGCCGCCTCCGCTTCCTTCAATGCCACTTTGCCCAGCTCGAGGGCCAGCTCGGCCTCCTGGAGTGCGAACTTCGTCGTCAGTCCCATGTCCCAGAGCTGCTTCGTCAGATTGAAGTGTGCCTCCGCGCTGTTCAACTCGAGGTGGGCCCGTTCGAGATCGCGGGACGACTGTGTGATCTCCGCGGGATGCACCTCCGAGACGAGGCGGTCCTTCTCCGAGCGCAGGGTCTCGATGCGGTCCGTCAGGTTCTCGACCCTGGCCTGGATCCGTGCCTCTTCGGCCTGAAGGGGAGCGGATTCCATTTCAACCAGCGGTTGTCCGGCTTCGATCCGGTCACCCGGTGTAACGAACACCTTGTTCACGCGCCCTTCCCAGGGTGCATATACCGCCATGGTTCCACCGGCGAGATGCCCGTGGGCGACGACGACACGATCGATTCGGACGAACAGGAGAAGAACGGTGACGGCAATGAGGAGGGTCGCACCGAGGGTGAGAACGGGACGGAACAGTGGTAATCGACGGTGCATAGGCTTGGGGAGTGTCAGGTGAACTCGAATTATACGAAGAAGTAATAAACCTTCCCGTTTGCGTCCGGCCGCACGCGATCCCGAACAGCCGCGCCGCCGGACGGCCCTGATTCATTCGAATATTTCAGGAATCCCGGGCCGCAGGGCCCCGGAAACTCCTACCAGCAAAAGCGTGGATTCTCCGAGCAGAGGCAGCACCGTGTCGGACGGTTCCCGCGCTTTGTGCCGTTCTTCTGGGGCTTGACGATGAATTTCATGGTCTTCCTCCCAATTCTTTGAAAACGGAACGCGCCTGGTGGCGCAATCCATTCATCGGCCGCGCCACCAGGCGAGCTTCATTGATCCGGGCGTGTCAGGAATGCCCGATCGTACGCCCGGGAGAAAACCTAGAACCAATCGCAGAAGCGTGGATTCTCCGAGCACTGTGCGCACAGGGTAATTCTCTTGCTGCGTTCTTCTTTCTTCTGAGCCTTGACGATGAACTTCACGGTATCCCTCCTTTCTCTCACTCACAAATCAGGCCGTTGCATAAATCCCCGCTCGTTTCGTTGTAATCAACAATCGATGCATGCAAGAACCTATTCGGGGATCGCTCTCGAAAACAGAAAAATCTTTACACGGCGGGCATCGGAATGTCAAGATATAACTGTAGTTCGGACATAACTTCAAGTAATATATAGAATCCTTGCGCGGCACGGGGCGGTGTTGCGGTGATGCTTTGCGGGACATGGGCGAGCGAGTGAGACCTCGATGGAGAAACCGATTGTTCTCATTGGAATTCCCGGATCCTCGCTCGCAGACGAAGTTGCCGCGTCCCTCGAACGCACCGCTTTTCCGTATTACACCCGTTCCCTCGATGCCCCTTTGGCGGGCGGGCCGGTAACGTTCGCCCCCGGGTCCGTAATCTGGGAGGGAGTCGATCTCCTCGATGCGGGTGCAATCTTTGTGGAAAGGCCGGTCTTTCCCTGGCCACAAGCACGGCCACCGGCGGAACGGTCTCATACGGATTTCACCAACGAGCAGTGGATCGTTTTCCAGAGAGAGGCGAGCTCGCTGATCGTGTCCGCCATCCTGGCCGCCGCGGATGTCCGGCCCGTCGTCAACCCGCCGGCCGCGGCCGCCCATCTCGCGATCTCTCCCTCGATTGCACTCGATCGTCTCGCCATTGAAGGAATCCCGGTCCATCCCTGGAGTCTCGAACCGGCTCCGCCCCGGGACCGATCCGGGGCCGGATTCGTTCTCGATGCCTGCGGGCGGGATCGCTGGCACACGCCGGAGCGTCCGCGGACCGGCGAACCGTCGCTCGTTCTCGAGGCGTTCGCGGGGGAGGTCGTGACGTTCATCGTGGTGGGGGGAATGTCGGTCGGGGCTCTCCGTTATGACAGCGGTGGGTTGTGGGCGAAATGGCATGAGGCGGAGGGGATCGGTGGGGAGGTGCCGGAGCCCGTCCCTGAAGCGGCGGATCTGGCGAGCCGGGCGGCCGCGGCCCTCAAGCTCGACTATGCGGCGGTATCCATCTGTACCGGCACGTCCCCATTGTCGGTTTTACTGTGCGAGGCCGGCCCCGATCTCGCCGCGTGGAACGGGATCCTGGGTGGGCGCCTCGCCCACGCCCTGGCCGATCATCTCGCCTCCGTGGCCTCGAAATAAGTAAGGAGCTTTGCATGAAAGCGTCGCGCTACAACCGGCTGTTCCAGACCTCCGACGGCGCCTGGCTCGCGTTCAACAGTTGGTCGACCGCACTGGCCGAGATCGAGCCCGAAAACCTGTCCTTTTTTCGTGCCATGTGTGCCGACCCCGACGGTGTTCCCTGCGACACGGCGGAGAAACGCGAGATACGTGAGGCGATGGTGGAAGCCCACTTTCTCATCGAAGATGAGATGGACGAACTGGCCACCCTCAAGGCGGACATCCTCCGCGATCGTTTCAGCCGGCAGTACATGTACCTGACCGTGGCGCCCACGCTCAATTGCAACTTTCGCTGCGACTATTGCTACGAGGAGCATCTCAAGATCACCATGCCCCGGGCCATCGAAGAGGCGCTCGTCCGGTGGGTCGAGAAACGGGTTCGCACGGTCGATGAGCTTCACGTCACGTGGTATGGAGGGGAGCCGCTGCTGCCCGGCGCCTATGCGGTGGTGCAGCGGCTCTCCGAGTCTTTCGCCGGGCTGGCCGGCGAGCGCGATATGAAATACAGTGCACACCTCGTCACCAACGGATACCTGCTCGACAGGCCCAAGATGGAGGCCCTCGCGGGGATGGGTGTCGATCTGGTGCAGGTGACACTGGACGGGCCGCCGGATATCCACGACAAGCGCCGGCATCTCGTCGGGGGGCACGGGACCTTCCGGCGGATCATCGAGAACCTCAAAGCGACGGTCGATCTGGCGGAGTTCCAGTTGAGGATCAATATCGACCGTCGGAACGCGGTGTCCGCGCTCGAGGTGGTGGAGATTCTCGAAAAGGAGGGACTCGGAGGGAAGGTGCGCCCGCATCTCGCCCAGGTCATTACGGGCGGCGGGACGTGCGGCAACATCCACGAGATGTGCTACTCCAGCGAGGATTTTGCACAAATGGAAATGGAGATCTATCGAGAGGCGCTCGGCAGGGGACTGCACATCGCACGATACCCGTTCCGTATCCCCGGCGCCTACTGCACCTCCGACCGGATGAACGCGTATGTTATAGCCCCCAACGGTTCGATCTTCAAGTGCTGGCACGAGGTGACCATGAATCCTGACAAATCGATCGGGTCGCTCCTCGACGAACAGGAGCCGTACCAGAAGTACAACGAGGACCATTGGCTCCGGTGGGACGCACTGGAGAAGGAGGGATGCCGGTCCTGCGATATTCTGCCGATGTGCCATGGCGGGTGCCCCCTCGAAGCGATGAAGCATCCGGATCGGGACAGGGGGGCGTGCGAGCACTACAAGTTCCACCTCGAGCACCTCCTCGAGCTTCGGTACAGGGCAGAGGCCGGGGGGATCGAGGAGGCGCGCCGGCCCGCACCGGGAGGGTGTGACAGTTGATTCGTGCCGGTCTCATAGGCCCCCCGGAACGGGAAGAGCTGGTCCGGCTCTCGATCCGGCTCGAGGAGCGTTCCGCCGAAGGGGTGATCCTCGACAGCCGGATGGATCCGGCGATCCATATTTCTCCGGTGGGGGAAAGCGCCTGCGGCGTGGATCTCGCGGATGTCACGGCCTTCTACGTGGCCGACCTCGGCCTGCGGAGCCCCGTCGTGCGAATGGAGGACGGGACGCTGGATCTGGAGGCGAGCGCGGGGGCCCTGTCGTCCTCACGCCGGCACCTGGCGGCCTGGAACTCCCTCCTCGCGCACCTGGCGATCCGCTGCCCGGTGGTCAACCCGCCGCACACCCACGATCTTCATTCTCTCAAGCCCTGGGAGGTGTCGGTCTACTCCCGGCACGGCCTTCCGGTTCCCGTGACGATGTCCACGTCGGATGTGCAGGCTCTGATGAATCCGCCCGGAGCTCCCCCGGGAGGGTGGATACGCAAGGGGATGGTCGGCGGGTACGGCTACACGGAGGAGTTCACCGTACCGGATTCTCCCGGCGAAGCGGGGGAAACGCTGCGGCTCGGCCCCGTGATGGTGCAGGAACGGATCAACGGAGACAACCTGCGCGCCTTTGTACTCGATGGGAAGATGATCGGCGCGGCCGAGATCATTTCCCGCGTGGGAGAGGAGACCGACACGCGCCGGGGCGACATCCGGGTGCGGCGCATCGAGCTGCCCGAAGAGGCGGCACGTGTCGCCGTCGCCGCCGCCGATTGCTGGGGAATGATCTTCGCCGCCGTCGACTTCATGATCGATGCGCGCACCGGGCGCTACATCATTCTGGAATGCAACTCGGCCCCGTTCTTCGTGAATTTCGAAAAGATGACCGGGATACCGGTTTCGAGCCTGCTGGCGGACTATCTGGTACATCGCCGGCCCCGCAGATCCGGGTCCCCTGCCGTGGAGAGGTGAGAGTCGTGAATGAGTCCCAGCCGATATTCCGGACTCCGCTGCTACAGAGGATTTATACAATGATCCGCGAGGAATGGGATCCCGGGTTTTCCTTTTTCACCGCGGACACGGTCCCCTGGGCCGCTCCGCCCGCCTCTCTCGCGGATACACGTGTCGCGTTGATTTCGACGGGTGGATTGCACCTCGAGGGCGATGTGCCCTTTCGCACCATGGAGGAACGGCTGGGGGATACGAGCTTCCGCGTGATTCCCCACGGGAGCGGGAGCGAAGCGCTCGC
>DATKWS010000001.1:0-11075 GCA_035529435.1 Patescibacteria group bacterium | reverse complement strand
TGGAAGATGCCGAGCTGATCGAGGTACCAGTCGTAGAGGGGACGGTGATCCTCGAACTCGAGGGTGCAGATCGAGTGGGTGATCCGTTCGAGCGAGTCGGAGCAGCAGTGGGCGAAATCGTACATCGGGTAGATGCACCATACATCACCGGTGCGGTGGTGCGACGCGTGCATGATACGGTAGGTGACGGGGTCCCGCATGTTGATGTTCGGTGAGGCCATGTCGATTCGTGCCCGCAGGGTGCACGATCCATCGGGAAACTCGCCGGCGCGCATCCGCTCGAACAGGTCGAGATTCTCCTCGACCGTCCGGTCACGGTAGGGGCTGTCCTTTCCCGGTTCGGTCAGGGTGCCGCGGTAATCGCGCGTTTGTTCGGCGCTCAGATCGCAGACGTACGCCTTGCCCATCTTTATCAGCTCGACTGCGTACCGGTAGAGCTGTTCGAAATAGTCAGAGGCATAGTACTCGCGGTCCTCCCAGTCGAATCCGAGCCACCGCACGTTGTCCTTGATCGATTCGACGTACTCCACCTCTTCCTTGATCGGATTGGTGTCGTCGAACCGCAGGTTGCAGAGGCCGCCGTACTCGGCGGCGATCCCGAAGTTCAGGCAGATCGACTTTGCGTGCCCGATGTGGAGGTACCCGTTCGGTTCGGGCGGAAACCGCGTATGGACGCGCTCGTCGAAGCGGCCGTTGCGGTTGTGCTCGTCTATGATTTCGCGGATGAAGTCGCGCCCCGCCGGTGCGGCGTCCGTGGATGGACCCGCGGCTGCGCCGTCGTCGGCGCCGGGTTCGCCCGCCGGGCTTCCCTTCTTTTTATTATTCTTTTCCACTGTGTATTCTCCTCTGTAGCTGAATCACACGAGCGGGATTATAGTATAATCGATGGGGCGAATCCATTCATTTTCGCGGGATCACCTTTTTCGCGCGATCACCGCACACAACATTTCTTCGCACGAGCGCGACATGGAGGTGTTCCTCGGGGCGCTCGAGGCCGATCCCGGTCCCGAAACGACGATCTACCGGACCGGCGATGCAGGGGTGTCGGTGAGCATCGCGAAAAAGCAGGTGCGGGGCCGTCCGAAATTTCTTTTTTCCCCGGGGGATTTCGGGTACGATAGTATTCGAGTCTGATCGTACAGTTCTGCTTGCAGGGGTCCCATGTCCGCACCGCGAACAATATGTGAGGCTTTCCAAAAGGCGGTTGAGAAATACACCGATTTGCCTGCCTTGATGTACAAGGACGGGGGCGGAGTCTATCGCGGCATTTCATACGGGGAACTGAACGATCGCGCAAACGCTCTGGCCGCGTCCCTGCGGAGCCTCGGCATCGGAAGAGGCGACCGGGTTGCCATCTTCGCATACCACGGCCATGAATGGGTGATTGCCGACCTGGCGATCCTCAAGCTGGGGGCGATCGTCGTGCCCCTCTATCACACCCTCTCACCCTCGGCGGTGCGATATATCGTCGACGATGCGGGGTGTAAGCTGATCTTCGTGGAGAATGATACGCTCCGCGCGGCGATCGGCTCGATCAGGGATTCGCTGCCGGCGCTCGAGCACGTCATCCAGTTCGGGGAAGCGGGCATCGACGGGGAAGGCTTCTCCCTGCGTTTCGACGATCTTGTCACGGGGAACGTGCGGGGCGCGAACGGAATTCCGTTCGAGTGCGCACCCGTATCGCCGGACGATGCGGCGACGATCGTGTACACATCCGGTACGACGGGTGAGCCGAAGGGAGTGGTTCTTTCCCACTACAATATCGTATCGAATGCATTCGCGGCCGCACGAAGATTCGGCGTCACCGCGGACGATGTATTTCTCTCGTTTCTCCCGCTCTGCCACATGTTCGAGAAGACATGCGGGTACTACACGATGATCTTCAGCGGTGTGACGATCGCGTACGCGGGCGATCTCACGACGATCGTCCAGGACGTGCAGACGATCCGGCCCACGCTCCTCATCATCGTGCCGCGGGTTCTCGAGAAGATCTACGAGGCGGTCGAGAAGCGGGTGCTGGAAGCCCCCTTGATTCGCCGCAGGCTCGTCATGTCCGCCGTTCGATGCCTGAACCGGCGGGCAAATCTCGAATACCGGGGGCGGCGGGTGTCGCTGACGCTGAAAATCATGTGCGCCTTCTTCAACCGGAGTATTGCATCAAAATTCCGCAATATCGCGGGGGGAAGGCTGCGGCTGCTCGTCTCGGGCGGCGCCCCGCTCGACCGGAAGCTCGCCAAGACACTCTACGTTTTGGGATTCAACATTCTGGAGGGGTACGGGCTCACCGAGGCGTCCCCCGTCGTGTGCACCGCCTGTTTTGACGATAACCGGCTCGGGACGGTCGGCAAACCGCTCGAGGGCATCGAGGTCGCCATCGGCGAAAACAACGAGATTCTCATACGCGGTCCGAATATCATGAAGGGATATTTCAACAGACCCGAGGAGACGGCACGCGTCATAGACGATGAAGGCTGGTTCCATTCGGGAGACCAGGGCAGATTCGACGAGGACGGCAATCTTGTCATCACGGGGCGAATCAAGGAGATCATCGTGACCTCATACGGGAAGAACATCGCCCCGATCCCGATCGAGGCGGAGATCACGAAGAGTCTCTATATCGATCAGGCGATGCTCATCGGTGACAACCGCAAGTTCATCGCCGCGCTCGTCGTGCCCCGGAAAGATGCGATCGAGGATTTTGCCCGGAACAGCGGAATCGTGGAGGACGACTACGGGAAGCTGCTGGTACACGGCGAGATACGCACCCTGATCGCGGCGGAGATCGAGCGTGCAACGGAGGACCGCGCGCGCTACGAGAAGATCAGGGTATTCACCTTGATACCCGAGAGTTTCACCGTGATGAACAAGCTGCTGACGCCGACATTGAAGCTCAGGCGGAACAAGGTCATTGAACGGTATATCAACGAGATCGAGGCGATGTACATGGAGACGGAAACGGGGTGAACATGACGGGAGAGGTATTCCTCACGGGGGCGACCGGATATATCGGGGCCGGCCTCCTCCAGAAATGGCTGACGAGCACCGACACCACGCTGAATCTGCTGGTCCGGGGAAAACGGGGTGTGGATCCCCTGGACCGCATTTCGCTGGTACTGATGGAGCTGTTTCCGGAAACCGATCCGGACCGGTTCACCGACAGGATTCGGATTGTCGCGGGGGACGTTGCGGAGGAGCTGTTCGGCCTGGACGAATGCGCGTACCGGGACCTCGCGGCGAGAACGTCGCGCATCATTCACTGCGCCGCCGCGGCGCGGTTCGATCTTGAGATCGAGGAAGCGCGAAAAACCAACGTGGGGGGCACGCGGAACATTCTCGATTTCGCAAGGGAGTGCCGCTCGCTCGAGAAGATCGATTACATCGGCACCGCCTATGTTGCCGGAAGGCGGACGGGAATCGTCACCGAGGACGAGCTGGACGAGGGACAGAGGCACAACAATACGTACGAGGAGAGCAAGTTCGAAGCGGAGAAGCTGGTGCGGGAGAGCTTCGGCGAGCTGCCCGTGGCGATTCTACGCCCCAGCATCGTCATCTGCGATTCCCGGACCGGCCGCGCGTCGAGCTTCAACGGATTCTACCGGGCGCTCAGGATGTACTGGCACGGTCTCTTGAAATTTCTCCCCGGCGATCCATCGAGCCCGCTGGACCTCGTGCCGGTCGACTACGTGACCGACGCCACGCATGCCATCTCTCACTGTGCGGACAGCGTCGGCGAATGCTACCACCTTGCAGCCGGACCAAACAATCCGACGACACTGGGGGAAATCAGCGAGCTCGCGGGCCGGTATTTCAAAAAGGAGAAATTCACCGTCATTCCGCCCGGGGAGTTCACCGCCTTTGTATCAAAAATGGGGGATCGGCTCTCCGACAATGAACGGGGCATGATCGGCGAGATACAGCTCTACACGCCGTACCTGACGGGTGGGTTGCTGTTCGACGATTCCCACACGAGGCGCGATACGGGATTCGGGTCGCCGCCCGTGAGGGAGTATTTCGGGAAGATCGCCGAGTATATCATGACCCATGAGTGATTGCCGACTTTTCGGTTAGCCACTCCACGAGGTAGTCGAATACCTGCTCCTTCCCCGGCTCATTGTGAATTTCGTGGTAGAATCCCTCCCAGAGCTTCAGGGTGCACGCGCCACCCGCTGCCGCGGCGAATGCGCGGCTGACCGCGGAGGAGGTAATGCGATCGGCGTCACCGTGCATGACGAGCGTGGGCACGGTGAGATCGGCGGCATGCTTCAGCGCCCATGATCCGGCCCCGCGAATATCGAGAAAGGTTAGTGTGACGCGGTCGTGGACGAGGGGATCCTCACGGTAGGCGCGGATTACGTCCGGATCGCGTGAAAGGTTCTCCACGCGCACTTCGTTCGACATCGACTTGGTGGGCCAGAAGGGGCGCATCGTGCGCCCGAAGAGCATCTTCCAGCACGGCGGATCGAAGGCCGTCTCGAGCAGCGGGGCCGATGCGACGACCCCCGTGAGTACCGGCGAGCCGGCGGAGCCCACCGCCGGCGCGGCGCGGCGCAGCGCGAAGTTCAGTACGAGATTGCCCCCCATGCTGTGACCGTAGAGGAACAGAGGAATTCCGGGAAAGCGAGCACCGGCCTCACGCACGATGAGCGAAATATCATTCATCGATGCACCGAGGCCCGGTGTGTGCCCGCGCCGTCCTTCCGACATGCCGTGGCCGCGCAGATCGGCAGCGGCGACCGTGTACCCGGCGGTGTTGAGGCGGCGGGCCACGTGCGCGTAACGCCCGCCGTGATCGCCGAGTCCGTGCACGATGCAGACGATGCCCGTGGGTGTGGATGGGGGTTCCCAGTACCTGCCCCGGAGCCGCAAGCCGTCATCGGTGTACAGGTTAAATTCCATCTGCCGCATACAGTTGCCTCTAGGATCTGCAATCCATACGATTATTATATATGAGAAATAAGCCTGTTTATACTGTTATTGATTCAGCGTAACACCGGGGCGCATCAATGTGCCCGTGGAGTGAAATAAGGTGAATTCCGGTTTCAATGTTGAAACCACATGTATGGTAAACTTGACATATACGATTTTTTTCGAATTTATCTATTTTTCTCTTGACGGGTGACACCTGAATGTTAAATATTTCACATGTGAATAGTTTAACATGTTAAACTGATCGCAACCCGGCGCCGCACTGCTTCGTAGAATGGGGTAGTTGCTGCGAGGCCCCGAAAAGAGAGAACCGGCGCTTCGAGCAGGTGCTTCAATAAGGCGAAACGGCGCTTCGAGACTGCGGGCCGGTGTTGCATCGCTCCGAACATACAAAGCCCGGTGCCGGCGCCGGGCGGAGTCAGGAGGTTGGCGTGGCGAAAAATCCCGACTTGCATGCCCTCACGCGGAGGGAGCGACAGATCATGGAGATCGTCTACCAGCAGGAGAGCGCGACGGCGGTGGATGTCATGAAGGGGCTTCCCGACAAACCCGTCAACGCGACGGTGCGGACGATGCTGGGTGTTCTCGAGGAGAAGGGGTACCTGCGGCACGAGAGGGAGAAGGGGAAATATGTCTATTATCCGACGATTCCCCTTCAGAACGCGCGCAGGACGCTCCTCGACAATGTGGTCGACACCTTTTTCAAGGGAGCCGAAGCGGCGGCGGTGATCTCCATTCTACAGAAGAAGGACGCGAATCTTACCGACGAGCAGCGGAAACGGATCCTCGATCTGATCGAGGAGTCGCGGAAGGGGGGGAGATGACATGAACGGGATCGGTGCTTGGCTCGGGAGTCTACCCTGGACGCGGATCCTCGAGCTCGTTGTCGATGTCTATGTCAAGGCGGCGGTCGTCTGCGCCCTGGCGGGCCTGGTGACCCTCCTGCTGCACCGTTCGTCCGCCTACGCGCGGAGCATGGTCTGGGTTTTCACCCTTGTGGCGCTTCTCGTGCTCCCCGTCACGCAGATCGTTTCCCCGGTCTGGCGGCTGCCGATCCTTCCCCGTGTCGGGAGCTGGTGGCAGAGCGCACAGCAGCTCAGCGGCGTTCCCGAAATGACGGACAAGGAGTTCGATGCAGCGGTGGTGGATGAATTGGGTGGGCGGGGTGCCGCGCGTTCCGGCGCGGGATCGATGCCGTTCGTCGCCGACTGGCGCACATGGGCGGCTATCGCGTGGATGTCGGGCGTACTTCTCTGCCTCGTCTGGTTGTTCGTTCGCATGGCGGTGGGGAAACGGCTCATCATGCAGTGCTGCGCGGCGTGCGGCACGTGGGACGGGCTCCTCGCCGATTCGTGCAGGGAGCTGGGTCTCAGGCAGTGCGTGCGCATCTTCGAGTCGGGAGACATCAAGGCCGCGGTGACAATCGGAGCAATCAATCCGGCGATAGTTGTTCCGGCCGGTTCGTCGGCATGGCCGATCGAGCGCCGCCGGTGCATTCTTTCACACGAGCTGGCGCATATCAAGCGTTGGGACGGCCTAGCCGAGATCCTCGTCCTCGTGACGACGAGTATCTACTGGCTGAATCCGCTCGTCTGGCTGACGGCGAGGCACCTGCGTATCGAGCGCGAGCGCGACTGTGACGACG
Organism: Patescibacteria group bacterium; assembly: GCA_035529435.1. Lineage (GTDB taxonomy): Bacteria > Krumholzibacteriota > Krumholzibacteriia > Krumholzibacteriales > Krumholzibacteriaceae > DATKWS01. The sequence goes on along the minus strand of DATKWS010000001.1, from coordinate 4,504 downwards.
TGGTGTTGAACGCGGGCGCGAAGCCGTCGGACTACGCGATGTTCCTCATGGACATCGCGACCGAGCTGGGGACACCGCCGCGACCGGCCTGGCAGCTATCAACGATTTCGCAGGGCTCAAACCTAAAGGATAGAATCATGTGTATTCTGGATCCCAAGATCAATCGAAAGAGAGGCGTGCGGGCGACCGTCATCGTCTCGTGTTTCCTCATTCTCTCCCTGATACTCCCGCTTTCGATGTCCGGCATCTGGGAGACGCAGGCGCAGGAGAAGGACAAGGCCCAGCAGGAGGAGCTTAAAAAGGAAAAGCAGATGCAGCTCGAGAAAGAGTCCGAGATGCAGAAGAAGCTCGAGATGAAGAAGAAGCTGGGCGAGAAGGTCACCGCCGAGGAGAAGATCAAGCTGACCTGGGAAAAGGTCGAGGCCAACGAGAACTCGGCGGCCGTACTCGTGCACAAGGCGCTGATGAAGAAGGGCCCGGGCGCCGGCGCCAAGATGGTCGAGAAGATCAAGGCCTCGGAGGACGAGGATTGCTGCTACTTCGACGAAAAGGAATTCAACACCCTCGGGTACAAGTTCCTCTACACGAAGAAGATCGACGAAGCGATCGAGGTCTTCAAGCTCAACGTCAAGATGTACGAGGATTCGTGGAACGTCTACGACAGCCTCGGCGAGGCGTACCTCGTTGCCGGTAAGTACGACAAGGCGAGGAAGCTCTACGAGAAGTCGCTCGCGATGAATCCCGAAAACGAGAACGGCAAGAATATGCTCGCCAAGATCGCACAGCTGGAGAGCGGTGAGTCCGTCGCGGAGAAGAAGTGAGGTGTGAGGCGGCCAGCAAACGGCGGTTTCACCGGGGCCGGCGGTCATGTGATCGCCGGCCTTGATTTTTATCCACGGTGTTCTATAATAGCAGTTCTTCGAACCGGATGACGCTGGAGATTGAGATGCAACCGATTCTTGCCGCCGAGAAACTCACCAAGCACTACGGCGATCTCGTCGCCGTCGATGGCATAGATTTCGAGATCACGCCAGGCGAATGTTTCGGATTCCTCGGGCCGAACGGTGCGGGTAAGACCACGACGGTCAAGATGATCCACGCCACCGTGCCGCTCACAAGCGGTACGCTCGAGGTCTTCGGCAAGGACATAACGAAATATCCCCGCGAGATCAAGGCCAAGATAGGCGTCTGCCCCCAGGATATCAATCTCGACCAGGATTTCTCGGTTTTAAAAAACCTCATCGTCTTTGCGCGCTACTTCGGCATCGGCGCCGCGGAGGCGCGCCGGAGGGCCGAGACGCTGATCGAGATGTTCCAGCTCGCCGACCGACGGAACCAGAAGATCGAGGTTCTCTCGGGTGGTCTCAAGAAGCGGCTCCTCGTCGTGCGGGCGCTCGTGAACGAGCCCCGGCTCCTGATCCTCGACGAACCGACGGCGGGGCTCGATCCCCAGGCGCGCCACCAGATCTGGGACAAGATCAGGGAACTGCGGAAATCGGGGACAACGATCATATTGACGACCCACTACATGGAGGAGGCCGCGGTGCTGTGCGATCGTCTCATGATCATGGACGGGGGAAAGATCATCGAGCGGGGAGAACCGGCCGAATTGATCGATCGGCATCTCGGCCGCGACGTCATCGAGATCGAGGATGCCCCGGAGGGGACCGTGGAGCGTTTCTGCCGGGAGGGGATGCCGTGCGAAGAGCATGCGGGGAGGCTGTACATATACACCGACGACGGCCGCGGTCTCCTGCCCCGTGTCACGAGGGAGCTTCCCTCGGGGAGTGTCGTGCTGCGACAGGCGAGCCTCGAGGATGTGTTTCTGAAGCTCACGGGGAGACAATTGAGGGAATGAGCCGGTGCCCGCGTTGCCGGTGCCCGCGTTGCCGCCGGGCGGCGCGGCACTGCGCGGCAGGAGCGGTACTGTGTAGCCGGTGCGGCACGAAGGATCATGCCGAAGAGGAAGCATGCAGATCATTAAACTGATGCGGAATATCAGCTACCGCGCCGTCTACGTATGGCGGCGCAACCTCGACGTCAACCTCGTGACGTGGCAGACCAACTTCCTGCCGCCGATACTCGAGCCGCTCCTCTACATCGTCGCGTTCGGATTCGTCCTCGGCAGGTACATCGAGGGGATCACCTACGCCGGCATGCAGCTCGATTTTCTCACCTTCATCGCACCGGGAATGATCTCGGTTGCGATCCTGTATCATTCCACATTCGAGTGCATGTACGGCTCATTCGTGCGGATGTACTACCAGAAGACATTCGATGCGATCATCACGACGCCGCTCGAGATCGAGGACGTGATAGCCGGCGAGATCCTCTGGGCCGCGACGAAGAGCTTCTTCGCCGCCTCGATCATGCTGATCGTGGTATCGTTCTTCGGACTCGCCGTCTACCCCGCGAGCCTCGTCATCGTGCCGCTCGCCTTCGTCGCCGGTCTCCTCTTCGGGTCGTTCGGTATGATCTTCGCCGCGATATGCCCCAGCATAGACACGTTGAACCTCCCCGTCTTTCTCGCCGTGACGCCGATGTTCCTCTTCAGCGGGACATTTTTCCCCGTGGAGGGATTGCCGCTGTGGGGGCGGATCATCGCGAATATCTCGCCGCTGACGCACGTCGTTGCCATCGCCCGCGCATCGACACTCTCCATTCTCTCGGTGAGGCAACTGCCGCATCTCGTCTATATTGTGTTTGTCTTTGTGGGGTTGTTCGTTCTCGCCGTCCATTTGATGAAACGGCGGTTGATAAAATAAGAGCGCAGGGGCGGATTTTATCGTATATTCCGGGGAGGCCCGGCAGGCCGCCCTGCCCACCGGTAGGGCCGGGTGATGCGCTTCGGATCTCGGGAAAGAAGGTTCATGAGGAGCGGTATCGCGCGTAGTCCCGATCTCCACGATTCCGGCATCTGCATTCTCGATTTCGTCTAAGCCGCTCCGCACGCGTCTAGGCACACGCGAATTCAAGCACATATAAAAAATGAACCGATTGCCGGGCGCGGTGTGTCGCACCGACCGGCATTCGATAACGAGGAAGATGTCGATGAAGGTCTTGATGAGCGAAAATCCCTGTCTCGCCTGCGGCGCGTGTTGCGCATTTTTCCGTGTGTCGTTCTACTGGGGTGAGACGGACCGCTCCCTGGGAGGATCGGTGCCGATCGAGTTGACGGAGGACCTGACCGAATTCCGCCGCTGCATGAAGGGGACCGACCGGGCGCGCCCCCGGTGCGCGGCGCTCCTCGGAACGATCGGGGAGACGGTCCGCTGCTCGATCCATCCGGATCGCCCGACCCCGTGCCGGAAGGCCGGTGTGCAGTGGGAAAACGGCGTGCTCGAGATCGGTGAGGAGGAACTGGAGCGGTGCGATCGCGCCAGGGCCGCGTGGAATCTGCCGCCCCTCTCGGAGCGTCTCGGAAGCAGACGGCCGTTCAATCGCCGAATCGTTTCCTGAGCCAATCCTTCACCATGTCCCTCACGCCGAAGTCGCCGTGACCGCCGCTTTCGTTTCATCGAGCGCGGCGCGGTCGTACCTGAAGAACGAATCCTCCCATCGCGCGGCGCCGTTCATCGTCACCGCGATCGTGTACATTCCCTGCCCGGCCGTTGCTTCGGCTTGTAATGACTGCCCGGTCGAGAACGGTCATTGTTCCAGTTTCTCGAGCTGTTTCGGTATGCTCTCCCTGAGGCGCTCGTACTGTTTATTCTCTTCGGGGTGCGCGTCGAGTACCGAAAGCGCCTTCCGGTAGAGATCGACGGCTTTCTCCCTGTTACCGCTCGTCATGTACGCCTCGGCGAGGCTGTCGTAGACGTTCGCCGATGTCGGATGGAACTCCACGTTGAGTTGGAATACAGCTATGGCGGTTTCGTACTCCTGCGCCTGGAGCATCTCGTACCCGAGCCGGTTCAGGTTTCCCTCCGAGACATCGGGATCGTCAGGGGAATCCTTTTTCAGCTTCCGGAATTCGTCGAGCGCATCGTTGATCGACTCGTATTCCCGGGGCATGTAATCCTTCCATTGATACTCGAACGCGATACTCCGCACCAATGCCGGGTACAGCGCGCCCCCGATGTCGGAGTTCGTCATGACGGCGGCGCCGTACCTTCCGTCGGCGCTCGCGACGAGATGGCACCCGAATCCAGGATTGCCGCCCGAGTGCGAGAAGTAGACGGTGCCGTTTCGCTGCTGCACGGACATGCCGAGGCCCATGGAGCCCGGTGCTTGAGGGGTCACCATGAGGTCGGTCGTTTCGGCCGTGAGTATCTTGTTCGATTCGCCCCGCAACGATTTCTGGATCTCGATCGCGAAGCGCGCGAGATCCGCCGGCGTCGTCCAGAGCCCGCAGCAGGTAGAGCCAGTGTCGAGGAACCAGTGCCCCCGCATCGGCGAGCCGTCACGGAGATGGCCCGAGGATGTTTTCGCGAGCAGCGCCTCCGGGAGCGGTTTTTGGAACGAGGAGTGATTCATGCCGAGCGGCTCGAACACCAGCTCGTGCGTC